>JBCCLX010000370.1:0-4795 GCA_039026635.1 Pseudomonadota bacterium | reverse complement strand
TCTCTTCTTCGATGGCGTTTGGCCATATCACGCGTCAAGAGACCTCGAGCCCGGCCATGGCCGACGGCTGCGCTACGGGGGCGCTCCGCAGCCGTCCATGCCCTCCTCAACCGGCCGCTTCCTAATGTGCTATGGCCCCGAATTCATTGCCGAGAAGGTGCGGGACTGGATCGCGGCCGTGGGCGCCAGTACGGCCTTCATCGAGCCCGGTTCACCATGGGGTGAGAACGTGAAGCGATCGATCCGGTGGATCGATCGTCGGTCGAACGGCTATTGCGAGGCGCTCAATGCCAGGTTCCGCGACGAACTGCTCAACAGCGAAATCTTCTTCTCGCTCCGCGAGGCGAAGATCCTTATCGAGCAGTGGCGAAACCACTACAACACCGTCCGGCCACACAGCGCTCTCGGCTACCGGCCGCCCGCGCCAGAGACCATCATTCCCGTCTACCACAGGCCAGTCATGCACTAACATATCAACCGAACCACTCAGTGGGGGCAGTCCAGAGTTTCGCCGCGGCGCTCGAACCGGTGGCGCGCGGCGCAGATCACTCTTCGGCTCGCTCAAGACCGTGAAGCTCCACTGCGCCCAAGTCCGCACCCGCCGCACAGCGGAGGCCGCGCACTTCGAAGACATCGCGATCTTCTTCAACCGACAGCGCCGCCACTCCCGCATCGGCTACCGGACCCCAGAACTGGCCAGGATCGCCATGACCCGCGCCAAAGCAGCATCGTGAACAAACGCCCAGTCCAGTCGCTGGGTACAAGCTCAACCGGTTCTTGGCACGGGGACAGGGCTGATCGCTGAGGCATGGGAGACAATCTGGGATGTCAGGGGGGGCATTTGAGGCCGGGCAGCCGCCTCGACCGTTCAGCGTCTGTTAGGGCCCGTGTGCCCTACGGAGCCGCTTCTGTGCCGTTGGATGGCTGTCCCCGAGAGTTCAAGGGCTGGGGCGGATCGGCTTGCTATACGCAGCGCCAGCTCTCAGACTGTGGGAGATGTCCGAGCGGCCAAGCATGTTTCACGATCACCACCGGGCGCTGCAGGACCGGTTTGATGGACGTCGCGTGGCCGACGCGCTCGAGACGCACCGGCGCCTCGATGCCTTTCAGCCGGAGCACGTCGCGCTGATCGAACAGGCGGCTTTCTTCTTTTTGGCCACCGCGCATGCAGAGAGCGTGGATTGCTCGTTCAAAGGCGGTCCGCCGGGGTTTGTACGGGTGACAGGGCCGAAGACGCTCGAATGGCCGGATTTCGACGGCAACTCCATGTACCGCAGCCTTGGGAACATTCGCGGCAGCGGACGGGCGGGGCTCCTGTTCATTCGCCTCGACGCTTCGGCCGAACGCTTGCGGGTCAATGGGCGCGCGGCGCTCCTCGACGATCACCCGACCCTCCACGAGTACCCGGGCGCCAAGCTCGTCGTCAGGCTCGAGGCGATCGAGATCTTCCCCAACTGTCCGCGCTATATCCCCGATCTCGGAGAAGGGCGCGCCTCGGCCTATCTTCCTGAGGCCGGGCGGGCACTGCCCAAGCCCGCCTGGAAGGAGCGGGACTATGTCCGGGACATCCTGCCGGCCACGGACCCGCATGGAAGCGAGCGCTGACGGCGACGCCGACGGAGCCGGCGATCGTTCCCTGACTGGACAGGGGCTTGGGCGACTGCCGGTCGCCCTGCGCGCAAGCCCATAAGGACCTCCTTGGGAGGGGTCATGAAAGCCGAGATCCTGAGAGGGTATGAGGACGCCGCGCGCAGTGGTTTTATCGAGCGCGTCGAGAGCATTTCGACCCGCCGGCTCCTCACGCACGTCATCCAGCACCTTCCAGGAAAACCTTGCCGCATCTTGGATGTAGGTGCCGGCACCGGTCGGGACGCGGCATGGTTCGCGGCACGGGGCCACACGGTCGTCGCGGTGGAGCCTGTCGATGCGTTGCGGGACGCAGGCATCGCCAAGCACGGCTCACCCAGGATTGCATGGGTTCGCGATACCCTGCCAGAACTGTCGCAGACAACGATGCGTGGTCAGACCTACGATCTGATCCTTCTCTCTGCCGTCTGGCATCACCTGGACGCGGCTGAACGGCAAACGGCGCTCCCCGTGCTGCGGTCTCTGACCGCCGGCGGCGGCAACCTGATCATCTCGATAAGGCATGGTCCGGGGGGCTCGACGCTGCCGGTCTTTCCCGCGGATGTGGCAGATACGATTGAGTGGGCGGTCACCGCGGGGTTCGGCACAATCGATCAAATCGCGGCCCAATCTGCTCAGCCCGGCAATCGTCAGGCAGGGGTCACATGGACATGGCTGGTGCTGCAAGCAGAGGACGATCGGGCCTGAACGCTCGATCCGGCCATCCAAAGCACCGGAGCATCCGGTCTAGAGCGCCGGTTCACCGCAGAACCCCATCTGTGGTCGCACGGACCGAAAATGATCCGTCGCGAGATCTGGGGCGGTCCGAGAACGCTCGGAGCACGCGTGTCGGTCAGCCGCCATGAGCGCTGCAGGACGGTGCCACCAAACGATGATCTGACGGCTCAGAGCCACCGCCGTTGGCGTCTCGCGTCTGCAGGCCCTCCTCGAGACCGACAGGACGCTGATGCAAGTGCCAAGGAAAAAGGGCCCGGCGCGGCGGCCGGGCCCTTCGAGGACGCCCTAGGTGAGGGGTCGGGCGTCTGTCCGGTTGGCTCAGATCGCTTCGCCGCCGATCGCGGTCACGAGCGGTGCCTGGCGCCGGCTCAAGCGCTCCTCGATCCCGCGGACCGCCACGTAGAAGACCGGGGTGAAGAGGAGGCCGAAGAGGGTGACGCCGAGCATGCCCGAGAAGACCGAGACGCCGAGGGACTGGCGCATCTCAGCACCCGCGCCGGTTGCCAACATCAGCGGCACGACGCCGAGGATGAAGGCGAGCGAGGTCATCACGATGGGGCGCAGTCGGCTGCGCGCGGCCTGCACCGCGGCCTCCCAGCGGCTGAGCCCCTGCTCGGTCTCGGCCTGCTTCGCGAACTCGACGATCAGGATCGCGTTCTTCGAGGCCAAGGCCACCAGCACCACGAAGCCGATCTGGACGAGGATGTTGTTGTCGAGCCCGGCGAGCCACACGCCCGTGATGGCCGAGAGCAGCACCATGGGCACGATGAGGATCACCGCGGCCGGCAATGCCCAGCTTTCGTACTGCGCCGCGAGCACCAGGAAGACGAAGAGCACTGCGAAGCCGAAGACGAGCGCGGCCGTATCGTCGGTGTTCTTCTCCTGATAGGCGAGCTCGGTCCACTCGTAGCTGATGCCCTCGGGCAGCACGCGCTCGGCAATCGCCTCCATCTTCGCCAGCGCTTCCGCGGAGGAGACACCGGGCAGCGCCTGACCCTGCACGGCCGCCGCCGGGAACAAGTTGTAGCGCGGCTGGCGGAGCGGACCGGTCGTGTCGTGGAAGGTCGCCACGGCCCCGAGCGGCACCATGGCCCCGTCGTCCGACCGCGTCCGCAGACGGGCCACGTCGTCGGCCGTGGCGCGGTAGGGCGCATCGGCCTGAGCCACCACCCGGTAGGTCCGGCCAAAGAGGTTGAAGTCGTTCACATAGGCCGAGCCCAGATAGACCTCGAGCGCTTCGGTCACGCGGGCCACGGGGACGTTCAGCATCTCCGCGCGCTCCCGGTCGATCTCGGCCCAAACCCGCGGCGTCGCCGTCGAGTAGAGCGAGAAGACCGCGACGAGACCGGGATCGGCGTTCGCCTCCGCCGCCAGGGCCTGGGCGGCCTGCTCGAGTGCTGCGGGGCCCAGATCGCCCGTGTCCTGCAGCATCATCTTGAAGCCGCCGCCGGTGCCGATCCCGCGCACGGGCGGGGGGGCGATGACGAAGATCGCGGCCTCGTCGAGGGCGGCCATCCGACCCCGGGCCTCGGCCAGCACGGCCGCGGCATCCACACCCTTCTCCTCCCGCTCGGCAAAAGGCGTGGTGGTGAAGAAGATGACGCCGGTGTTGGACTCGGTGGTCAGCGTCGCGCCATTGAGCCCGGTGAAGACCGCCGCGTTCTCGACACCGTGGATGTCCAGCAGCTCGGCCGTCGCCTCGCGGATCACCGCATCGGTGCGCTCGATTGAGGCACCCGGCGGCAGCTGCACGACGGTGATGTAGTAGCCCTGATCCTGTTCGGGGATGAAGCCTGCGGGCACCTTGCCGAACTGATGGTCCGTCGCGATCAGGAGCCCGCCGAAAAGGGCCAGCATGATCAGCGGCGCGCGCACCAGCCGGGTCGTGGCCCAGGCATAGCCGTCGGAGGCGCGGTCGAACCCACGGTCGAACTTGCCGAGCGCCCACATGATGGGACGCATGATCAGGCCCGGCTTCTTCTGCCCATGCGGCTTTAGCAGCATGGCCGCCAGAGCCGGCGACAGCGTGAGCGAGACCAGGAGCGAGATCGCCGTGGCCGCCGTGATGGTGACCGCGAACTGGCGATAGAACTGGCCCGAGATCCCGGCCACAGCCGCGGTCGGGATGAACACGGCGGCCAGCACCAGCGAGGTGGCGATCAGCGCGCCAGAGACCTCGCGCATCGTCCGCTTGGCCGCGTCGCGGGGGTTGAGCCCGTTGCGGATGTGCTTCTCGATCCCCTCAACCACGATGATCGCGTCGTCGACCACGATGCCGACGGCGAGGACGAGACCGAAGAGCGAGAGGTTGTTGATCGAATAGCCCAGCGCCGACATGACCGCGAAGGTGCCGACGAGCGAAACCGGGATGGCGAGGATCGGTGTCACCGCCGCCCGCCAGGTCCCGAGGAAGAGCAGCACCACCGCGACC
>JBCCLX010000369.1:0-4824 GCA_039026635.1 Pseudomonadota bacterium | reverse complement strand
TCCGACCACGCTGAGCTGGCGGAGGCTGAGATCATCGGCTGCCGCTGCTGCGGGCGAGAGCGTCACCTGGCTACCCGCCGCGCCGCGCTCAAGCGAGATCGCGCCGTTGGCAAAGCCGTCGCGGAGCGCAGTGGTCGTCACTGCGCCTTCTAGGACAGAGAATTCCGCCGCGCCCGTCAGCGTCACGGCGCCAGCAATCCGAACGGCATCCGCCCCCGCCGCGTCTAAGGTCCCGGTGGCGAGCGTCGTGCCAGACGCATCGAGCCGGTCGACGCTGACCGTGGCGCCACCGCTATGGGTGAAATTGCTGAGCGTGATATCCGCGCCGCCGTCATGAACGAGCTCAAAGCGCTGACCGTCGCTCGACACCTCGGCGCGTATGCCTGTCGACGGGGTCTGCAGGTTTATCGCCTGCGCAAGGGCGTAGGGGCCCCCTGCGCCCAGGTCCACACTTACGCTTGCCGGGGATGCATTGGTGCCGGTGACGTCGAAACTCAGCGTCCCTGTTGCGGGCAGATCGAGCGACAGGCGCGTCTCCGCATGGGCCGAGAGTGGCAGGGCATCGCCCAGAATTTCCGCCGCCCAGGTCGCGGTTGCCCCGACCGGGAGCTCGACCGAGACGGGACCGGCCCCGGTTTGGAACGCGAGGCTTCGCGCAGGGGCTTCCGGCGGCACAGTCCCGCTTGCAAAGGATGTAAGCCCCGCCCCCGCCGCTGCCACCGTTGGCAGCGTAAGGGCATAGTCGCCGCCGGTGGCAACACGCGTCACCGACGGCGCGCCAAGGGCCGCGTTGAGGCCGTCAGTGCTGTAGACCGCGCCCGGATCAAAACCGTTTGCCTCCGTGATCAGCGCGGCTGCCTCGGCGGCAGTTAGGGGCGCGCCCGCGACCTGGCGGCCCTCGCGGGTGAAAACCGCGATGTCAGAGGCGTCGGCAGCGGTGGCCACGGTCACGCCCGCGACGAGGCCGCCCGACGTGGTGAGACCAGATGTATCTGGCAAGCTCCCGTCCCGCGCGAGAAGCGTCAGCACGCCGTCCGATGCCTGGGCGACGAGACCGAGCTCGGTCAGGCTCTCTCCCGTGGTGGTCGTAAGCGTGCCATTGTTGAGCGCCGCGGCGAAGTCCGGTGCGTTGAGCGCGGAGGCTGCAACAAAGTTATAGGCGGTGCCCGCGCGTGTGAGCGAGAGCCCAGAGAGGCTTTCCCCGGCGGTAAAGGCGAAGTCCATCGCCGCATAGCGGGGCTGCGCGCTCAAGGTCGCGCTGCCGGTGCCCGCGGGGATGAAGCCCACAGCCCCACTGGAGACAAAGGCGACCGTGTCCCCGGCCGCGGCTGCGAGCGCGTCCGCAAGGCTCGGGATTGTGCTTATGCCACCCGTGCCGTCCGTGCCCGGCACAGGCGTTACACTCAATTCAGCGCCGCCCGCATTGGTGGGATCAGCGCTCACGATGAGCGCCCCTCCCGCCGCGATGGCGTCCGGGTCGGTGACACCCAGGCGGAAGTAGCCCGCCTCGCCGCCGCCGCTCGTGAGCATGATGCGGTCGCCGTTCCACGCCGTGCCACTCAGCGAGATACTCACCCCGGGAAGCGACAGGCTGTCTGCGCCCTCGGCCAAGAGGGTTCCTGCCCCGTCCTCCGCGCGCCAAAGCGCGTCGGTGGCGTCATAGATCAACGTGATGGGGCCGGCGGGCATGTCAGCCTCATCGGTGACGAGGATGTCGGCCACCGTATCCCCGCGCGTGAGGGCGGCGGGCTCGGCGTGCCAGCCGGAGGTCAGAAATATCGGTCCGCCCGCTGCGCCAGTGGTGGTGACGCCCTGACTGTGGACTGCGTTGATGTCTGAGGCCAGGCGGGCCGCCCAAGCATCCACATCCGAGCGGGTGGCGGCGACGAGGTCGGCCGCATCGGCCAGCCCCCCGAGCACGCCGCTTGCCGGGCGCAGCGTCGCGGCAGCGCCCCCAAATTCATTGGACAGGACAGTGACGCGGCCATCGGCGGCGGCGTTGACATGGCTTGCAACGCCGCGCTCCAGCAGCACCGGCCCGTTCTCAGCGCTGCCAAGGCGAATTGTCGCCCGGCCCAGATCGTCGATCTCCACGTTGATCGGCACGAGCCGCGCGAGCTCGCCCAGGGCCGCTTCGCGCTGGTCAAGAAGCGGGTTGCGGCTGCCGATATTGACCGAATTGGAGAGCTCCTGCTCGATGCGGGCGAGCCCATCGAGGAGGGTGTTAATATCGCTCACGCCTTGGGCGCGCTCGGCCTCTACGCCAAGGGCCTGTCGGCTCAGTTGGCTATCGAGGTCGTTAATCTGGCTGGCGAGCGCCTCCCCCGCGCCGAGAAGCGCCGCCCGCAGCCCGGCTTCATCGGGATTTTGGGCCAGGGCGTCAAACGCGTCAAAGAGACCGTCGAGCGTGCTGGTGATGCCGCTCGGGCCGGGCAGCATCATGTTCTCAAGGGCAATGGCATGGGCCTGGAACGCCTCCGCGGCTCCGCTGGAGGATCCCGCTTCGCGCAGGCGAGTGGCCAAAAGCCCATCAAAGGCGCGGCGTACATCGGTGATCCGCACGCCGCCCGACGGCAGGATCTCCTCTGTTTCAAGCTCGCGGCGGTGATAGCCGGGTGTGTCGACATTGCTGATGTTTTCACTGGTCAGCTGGAGTGCGGCCTTGGTCGCCAAGAGCCCACTGATACCAGTATTGAGGATGCTAGACATGGTGCTGGCTCACGACCCCGGCCCGCGGCCTGCAAACTGGCGATAGACCGCCTCGGCGATGCCGAGGCCCGCGCGGCCAGCGCCCATATCAGAGAGGTGCATGTCGAGCATGGACTGGGTCATCTCCAAACCTGAACTGTCCCCTAGCCCTTCTCCAAACGACACTGCCCGGGCGGATTTTAGGACCTGGTTAAGGAATAGAGCCTCAAAACCCTCCGCCGCCGCCCGCAGATCCGCTGTGCTGGAAGAGCTCCCAAGGCGGCCATCAGCGCCGCGCGTCAGGGCGGTTGGGGAGGCGGCGCCGTCGCGCGCCGCGAGGCCGATCTGAGGGCTGATCCCCGAGGTGATCCCTGGACCCGTCCCTGGGCCGATACCCGGGTTGATCTCTGGGGCGATCCCTGGGCTGATCTCTGCGGCGATCTTGGACGGCGGTAGGTGAGAGGTGATCGGGCTTATCATCGCGGCCTCAAATGATGATCAGTTCGGCGCGGAGCGCCCCAGCCCGGTGAAGCGCCTCGAGGATTGCCACGAGGTCCGCCGCGCTTGCGCCCACCGCATTGATCGCGTCCACGAGCGAGGACAGCGACACGCCCGGATCGAAGACAAAGGCAGGGCTGTCTTCCTGGGTAATCTCGATGTCGGTATCGGGCGTCACCACGATCTCTCCGGGCACGGCCACATTGCCTTCTGGCCCGACCACCACGGTCGCGCCCTGATCCACGTTGAAATCCTCGTTGACCCTCACCGTGAGTGAGCCGTGGGAGACCGCCGCGGGCGTGACGCGCACCTCGCCGCCGATGACGACGGTGCCGGTGCGCGCATTCACGATGACCTGGGCTGGCGGCGCCGCAGGCTCAACCTCGATTTGCTCCAGAAGGCCCAGAAACGGGACGCGCGAGGCTGGATGCGCGGGGGCCGTGACTCGCACCGAACTGGCATCGATGGCGAGCGCCACGCCACCGCCAAACTGCGCGTTGACCGCATCCACAACCGCGCTTGCCGTGGTGAAATCGGGGCGGCGCAGGTTCAACACGAAGAATTCGGTTTCCAGGAACGTGGTCTCGACCATGCGTTCGACGGTTGCCCCTTGCGGGATGCGCCCCACCGTGGGGACATTGACCACAACCGATGACCCGTCGCCGCCGACGACGCCAAGGCCACCCACGACCAGATTGCCCTGGGCGATGGCGTACACCTCACCATCGGCGCCCATGAGCGGCGTCATCAAGAGCATCCCGCCCTGGAGCGACTGGGCACGGCCCACCGTGGAGACGGTGACGTCCAGCGTCTGACCGGGCTTTAGAAATGGCCCCAGTTCGGCGGTAACGATCACGGCGGCGGTGTTGCGCGCGTCGAGCGTATTCGCTTCGGTCTCGAGCCCCAAACGCGACACGATCGACTGGATCGACTGACGCGTGAGGCTTGAGTTCCCATCCCCGGATCCGCTCAGCCCGACGACGAGCCCGTACCCGACGAGAGGGTTCGTGCGGACGCCCGCCACATCGGCGAGGTCCTTGATGCGGTCCGCGTTTGCAGTGCTTCCGGCGAGGGTGGCAAGGAGTGCGAGCCACAGGGCCGACAAGACGCTCCGCACCCCCTGCCCCAGCCGCACCCAGGGCCAGCGCGCTGCGGCACCGGCCGCAGAGTTGGTGCCTGTGGCTCCGAGGCCACGGAGAGCGCTCTGAAGGGGACCACCGTAATGAACCGTCAGCGTGCGGCACACATCGCCCCCGGTCAGGCGGGCATCGCGAAAACCGCCCCGGGCGTCCCAAGCGCAGCATCCGATCATAGGGGCGAGACCGTGGTGTAGACGCGGCGCAGCCACCCGTGTTTTGCGGGGTCCGCGATATCGCCGGCACCGACATACTTGATTTCTGCGTGGGCAATGCGGTCCGAGAGCACGACATTGTCGGCGGAGATGTCCGAGGGTCGTACGATCCCGCGCAGCCGCACGTATTCGTGGCCATTGTTCAGCGTCAGCTTCTTCTGGCCCAGAATTTCCAGGTTGCCGCCCGGGAAGACGCGCACCACCGATACCGACACGCGCCCCGTGAGCGAGTTGGACTGGGTGGCGCTGCCATCGCCGCTAAATCTGCGCGTGGTACTACCCGCTAG
>JBCCLX010000368.1:0-4846 GCA_039026635.1 Pseudomonadota bacterium | reverse complement strand
GGCGGGTCGATCGGCGCGCCAACGATGGATCTCCGCCCTGGGAACCGCCTGGGCGATGGCGGTCTCTGCTGCCGCACCGGTTCGCCGACTGGTCACGCAGGTCAGCGATCCGCCGTTCTTGTCGGTGAACTTCTGGACGGCGATCGCCAGTTGCCTGGCCGCCGGCGGAGGCAATCGGTGGTGCGCCGTCGTTCCGCCGACCAACAGGACCACGCGCGGTTTCCCGGCGCCTGCGAGTATGTCCGGCCAGCGGTCCCGAGCTTCCTCCAGGGCAGCCGATGTGACCTGGGTGGGAGCTCCCGCCCGGTCGATGCGCGGGCGGGGGATGCCTGGAAAGCGCCGGGAGGTCACGCTGGGGGGTCACGCCGGGAGCCCTTGGTCAGCGCATCGTCGCTCTCACCGTGTCGGACGGCCTCCAGGGGCGCGAGCCAGGTCGAGCCCCGGTACCAGCAGGTCACGCCGTTCCCCTGCCGCCTCAGGCAGGCTCACCCCCAACCCGGGCTCGAACAGCCCCGTATAGGGTCCCGCCAAGAGGGTACGCCCGTCGAACCCGGCCAGCCGAACGCCGGCATCCATGCTGTGTCCGAGCCCCGAGATGGCAACGCCGGGCACGCCCTCAACGGGGCGCAGATAGCCTTCGACGACCAGCTGCTCGAGCTGCGTGATCCCACCGGCAAAGCGGCCTGAAACAAGGCTCGTCGCCTCGAACCCTCCCGGCACGGCCCGCCCAATCAGCGTGACATAGGCAACCGGGGCGGGCAGGAAACGCGCCGCAGGCCCCGAGACCTGCCGGCCCTGCACTTGCCCGGCGACCACATCCACAGCACCGGCCAGCACATCGGCTGCCCCCGGTGCCGGATCCAGGCGCGAGGCGACGACCGTATCGCCCTCCCAAAGCCCGTTGACCGCGACGCGGGCATCCGGGCGCGGCGCTCCGACGCCCGGGAGCAACCGCACCGGGACACCAGCAACGCTCAGCCCCGTGGGCCCCTCTGCCGCTGCCTGACCGATCACTGGATGGCTGAGCTGCACCGTCCGCGCGATCAAGGGCCCGTCCGAAGTCTCCCGCTCGGCCTCCACCGTCAGGCTGAGCCCCGGCCCCAGGGCCTCGACACGGCGCGGCCCGAAGGCGTCACTCACAACGGTGCGGTCATCGAGTTCGATACGCAGCCCGTTGATGACGATGCTGCCCAGCGCCGTGACGGTCCCGACGATCCCGGTGCCGCCGATCCCGCCCGCGCGTGGCGGGCGCGGCTTGCGTCGCTCTGCCAGCTGGTCGTCGCCGGCCGGTGTGCCCGCACTCCCGCCCCCACTCCCGGGCGCACAGCCTGCCGCAAACGCGCCGAGCGCCGCGAGCCCGACGCTCGCCATCACCCTTCGCCGGTCGATCCCTGCCATTCACGCCCCCGTCAGGCTGATTGTCGGCCTCATTGCCAGGCTCATCTGTTCTCACTCACCCGTCCGTCTCGGAGCGCTCGACCCCGTCATCGCCCATCGATCCCGGGTCCTCGCCGTCGTCATCACCATCGTCATCGGGCGCACGGTAGAAATAGAGGCCGAACCGAAAGCGCCCTGTCCTAGGCCAGGCCGTCTCTGCATCGCGCCTCTCAATACCGCGCGCTTCCTCGTCCTCTTCTGCTGCCGCATCGGCCTCTTGCAAGGCAAAGGCCCGTGCATTGAGCGTCCGCAGCGCCTCGCCCGCAAGGCCCCGCGCCTCTGCCTCCAGCAGATCCAGCGAGGCCGGCGACAAGCGGTTATAGAAGACGGCTCGCTCAAGGAAGGGCGGGGCGCCCTCCTCGGTCTCGAGATTGGCGCCGGCTGCGGCCAAATGATCGGCAAGGTTCTCGGCGAAGAACGCCGCGCGCTGGTCGAAATCGGCCGGGCCCGCCAGGGCGTCGGCATGAAGGGTAACCATCCGCGCCGCCCGATCGACGGTCACGATCCCTTGGGCTTCGAGCTCGTCGAGGAGCGTGCGGGGCCGCATGTCGTTGCTGACTGCATTGGCGAGCGCCTCGAAGCTCGGCCCCTCATCCGCAGCGCGCGGCAGGGGGCGCGGGCCACCGGCAGGATCGCGATAGGTGGGATCTCCCAGCCAGCGACCGATCAGCGTGGCCATCACCGTGGCATTCAGCGCCGCATCCCGTGCCTCGGCATAGGTCTCGTCCCGCATCGCCCGGATATCCTTGCGATGGACGCCCGTGAGCAGGTTGACGCGGGTATCCGTCGGCCGCTTGCCCTCAAGACGAAAATCGCGCTCGGCCACCTCCACATAAACCTGCTTGACGATGCGATAGAAGGCGGGCGCGGTGATCCCGAAGACAATCAGCACTCTGATGAGAGGGCGCAGCATCGGCGCCAGAACCGAGGCGAAGATCGCCGTCCGGGTTCCCTTGTCCTCGCTCGCCATGCCGCCTTGCCCACTCTGCCCGATCATCTCGCGCTGTTATGTGGGAATTTTTTGCAACAATGCATCAGGAAGCGCAAGCGATTGCCTGTCGCAGCCCGGAATGGTCTCGAGAGGATCAAACCATATGCTTTAAGGGCCGAAGTTAAACGGCCCTCAGACTGGTGTGCGCCTCGGGCAGGACGGGCTTAGCCGCCGCTCGCACCCGCCGCATAGCCGCGCTGATAGGCGGCTTCCTTGTCCTTCTGGACCTTGTCGACCACCAGTCCGCCGACGAGGCCCGTGCCCGCGCCGATGGCGGCGCCGAGGCCTGCGTTACCGGCGATGGCGCCGATCAGCGCTCCGCCTGCGGCGCCAGCGGCCGAGCCCGTCAGAGCGCGCTGTTGTGTGTCGTTCAGGCCGGCGCAGCCGGCGAGGGCAAGCGTCAGAGCGAGGGCCGAGATACTGCGTGCGATCATGTCCACGATCTCCGGATCAGACGCCAGGGTTCACTGGCAGGGATAGTTGGTGGAGGCCCAGGTCAGCACCGCGTCGAGTGCTTCCTGTTCAGCAACGCCATCGGTGCTGACGACCCAGGCGGCGAAAGCGGCTGAGACGTCGTTGCGGCTCGGCACATCACCGCTCTGGGGCACGCAATAGAACGCCTCGTCGGTCGCGGCGGCATAGGCCTGATGGAAATGATGCAGACCGATCAGATAGCCGTGGCACATATGGATCGCCGAGGCATAGAGCGGGTGCTCGGTCGAGGTCGCGCATAGGACGGCGAGGTCGCCCGCGGTATCGACGGTGAAATTGATCTCCTCCGCGGCCTTCGCTGCGCCAGAGGCGAGCAGAATGGCAAGCGGGGCGGCGAACGCTGCAAGGCGTGCTCTCATTTAAAACGTCTCCCTTCTGGATGCGCCGGGCAGGACACCCGGCGATCGCGGTGCGACTATGGCACGGCTCGGTGCGCGCGAGTAGCGCTGACGCACCAGGTCTCGGCCGGCTGACCGAGGGGTAGGACGCGGGGCTCCGGCCTGTCTAGGGCAGGACGACGATATTGCCGACATGTTCCTTGGCCATGAACGCTGTTTGAGCCTGATGAAGCCCCGCGAGCGGATAGGTGGCAGCCAGGAGTGGGCGGACCTCGCCCCGCTCAATATGGGCCACGAGGCGCGCAAAGGTCCCTTTCGGGACGACCGTGGCGCCGGTGAAGACGAGGTCACGCAGATAAAGCGTCCGCAGGTCCAGAGAAACGATGGGCCCTGCAATGGCGCCGGCCACCGTGTAGCGCCCACCCCGCATCAGCACCTCGATCAGATCGCCAAAACCATCGCCGCCCACGACATCGGCGACGACGCTCACGTGATCCTGCCCCGTTTCCGCTTTCAGGGCCGCGCGCAGATCGTCGGGCGCGCGGGGCAGCACGTGATGGGCCCCAACGGCGCGTACCTGTGCCAGTTTCGCAGGGCTCGCCATGGCGATCGTCGTGGCGCGGCGGCGATTGACGAGTTGGATCAGGGCCGAGCCGACGCCGCCCGATGCGCCCGTGATCAGCACCCGGTCCCCAGCCCCTACCTCAGCGCGGTCGAGCATGTTCTCGGCGGTGACATAGGCCGTCGGAAAGGTCGCGAGCTCCGCATCCGACAGCGGGCTCTCGATCGGATGGGCGTTCTCAGCCGGCACCGTCGTCCATTGCGCGAAGCCGCCGTCGCGCTCGGAGCCGTAATAGCCCGTGCGGTCGAGATCCTCAGGCGCCTCCGGATCGCGCAGCCAAGTCTCGACCATCACGCGGCGTCCGAGGAGCGCCGGATCCGCCCCCTCGCCCACCGCCTCGACGATGCCCACCACATCGGCGCCTTGGATGCGCGGGAGCTGGATCGGGCGCCCGCCCCAGGTTGGATCCTCGTCGCTGACGGCGGCATCCGCGCTGCCCGTCGTCCCGCTAGTCACGCCCTTCGAGTACCAGCCCGTTCGCGTGTTGACGTCCGTGTTGTTGAGCCCGCAGGCGGCGACGCGGATCAGCACATCGCCCGGGCCAGCCACGGGCTTCGGGTAATCCTCGCGCCAGACGAGCTGATCGAGCCCCCCATGGCCGACCAGCACCATGGCCTTCATCGTCTCGCTCACGCGCGCCTCTCCCTTCGCCGACCGCGCCTAGCCGAGCGCGTCGGTCACCCATCGGTGCAGCGCCGCGATCGAGTGCTCGCTGTCGATGCCTCCGCAGGGGGCGATCACCAGCGGACCGGGACGATAGCCGCGTGAGCCGAGACCGCGCTGCACCCCCTTCACCAGGGCCAGGTCCTCGGCGAAGGTCGTATCACGGTCGAGATCGATCACGGCCTGCATCTGATCGTCCACCACCCCGTCGCGGCTGAACCAGCCCCGGTGCACGGTGGTATCCGCCGGCCCCTCGGGACGCCAGTAATAGGTGTTCACGAGCGAACCCGGATAGATCTGCAG
>JBCCLX010000367.1:0-4852 GCA_039026635.1 Pseudomonadota bacterium | reverse complement strand
GTGTTGCTGTTCGCGCCCATCGCTTTGGTGTAAAAACTCCGATTCGCCATCCGCTATGGGGGCCTAACCGTGGGGGCTGGGTTCGTCTCAAAAATAATCTTTAAACGCTGGAGATTGCCGCGCGCGGGGGGTGACCGCCGCGCGCGTTTCTATTCCAAGGACGTGGAAACGGGCCCCGAGAGGCGGACATGAACGGTCAAAACATAAGAATTAGGCTGAAGGCCTTCGATCACCGGGTGCTGGATGCCAGCACGCTGGAGATCGTGAACACGGCCAAGCGGACCGGTGCGCAGGTGCGCGGGCCCATTCCGCTGCCGAACAAGATCGAGAAGTTCACGGTGCTTCGCGGCCCGCATATCGACAAGAAGAGCCGTGAGCAGTTTGAGATCCGCACGCACAAGCGGCTCTTGGACATTGTGGACCCGACACCGCAGACGGTGGACGCGCTGATGAAGCTCGACCTCGCCGCCGGTGTCGATGTCGAGATCAAGCTCTGAGGAGGCGGTGATGCGCACGGGCGTGATCGCTAAGAAGCTGGGGATGACCCGTCTCTTCATGGAAGACGGAAAGCAGATCCCTGTGACGGTCCTGCAGATGGATAGCTTGCAGGTTGTGGCGCAGCGCACTTCTGAGAAGGACGGCTACACGGCCGTTCAGCTCGGGGCGGGCAGCGCCAAGCCGAAGAACACCGCCAAACCGATGCGCGGCCATTTCGCGAAAGCGAACGTGGCGCCCAAGCGCCGGCTGGCGGAGTTCCGGGTGAGCCCGGAGAACATGATCGATGTCGGCGCGGAGCTGACGGCGGATCATTACTACGCGGGCCAGTATGTGGATGTGGCCGGCACCTCGATCGGTAAGGGTTTCGCCGGTGCCATGAAGCGGCACAACTTCGGCGGCCTGCGCGCGTCGCACGGTGTGTCGATCAGCCACCGCAGCCACGGCTCGACCGGGCAGTGCCAGGATCCGGGCCGCGTGTTCAAGGGCAAGAAGATGGCCGGCCATCTGGGCGCCGCGCGGGTGACGGTGCAGAACCTCGAGGTGGTGCGGACCGACAGCGAGCGCGGCCTGATCATGGTCAAGGGCGCTGTGCCGGGCTCCAAGGGGGGCTGGGTCACGATCAAGGATGCGACCAAGAAGCCGTTCCCCAAGGAAGCGGTCCTGCCGGCAGCGATCAAGGCTGTCGAGGCGCCGGCCGAGGCTCCGGTGGAGGCCGCGGCGCCTGAAGGGGGCGAAGCGTGATGAAAATGGATGTGATCAACCTCGATGCGGGCGCTGCCGGCGAGGTCGAGCTGCCGGAGGCGATCTTCGGGCTCGAGCCGCGCGCCGATATCCTGCATCGCGTAGTGCGCTGGCAGCTGGCGCGGCGCCAAGCTGGGACGCATAAGACCAAGAGCCGCGGTGAGACGAGCTACTCGACCCGCAAGATCTATCGTCAGAAGGGCACCGGCGGGGCGCGGCATGGCGACCGGGGTGTGAGCCAGTTCCGCAAGGGCGGCACCACCAAAGGCCCGGTCGTGCGCAGCCATGCGCATGAGCTGCCGAAGAAGGTCCGCGCGCTGGGTCTCAAGATGGCGCTGAGCGCCAAGGCCAAGGCCGGCGAGCTGGTCGTGGTCGAGAACGCGGCGCTGGAGGAGGCCAAGACGCGGGTTCTGGCGCGCAAGGTGGAGAGCCTCGGCTGGAAATCGGCCCTGGTGATCGATGGTGCCGAGCTCGACGCGAACTTCGAGCGGGCTGCGCGCAATCTCGAGGGTGTGCATCTGCTCCCGGGCGCGGGCGCCAATGTCTACGACATCCTCAAGAACAAGACCCTGGTGGTGACGAAGGCTGGCCTCGAAGCGCTCGAAGCCCGGTTCGCGCCCAAGGTGGCTGCGGGTGAAGGAGCCGAGGCATGACCGAGAAGGCAGAGCTTTACGAAGTGCTGCGCAAGCCGATCATCACCGAGAAGGCGACCATGGCCTCCGAGGCCAATGCCGTTGTCTTCGAGGTGGCCAAGGACGCGACCAAGCCGCTGATCAAAGAAGCGGTAGAGACGCTCTTCGGCGTGAAGGTGAAGGCGGTGAACACGCTGCGCACGGACGGGAAGGTGAAGCGGTTCCGCGGACGCCTCGGCCAGCGCAACGAAGTCAAGAAGGCGTATGTGACCCTCGAAGAGGGGCATGCGATCGACGTGACGACCGGCCTCTGAGGTCCGGCGACAGCGGGGCTTCGGCCCCATCCAGCGGAAGACAGAAACCATGGCGTTGAAAACATACAATCCGACCACGCCGGGCCAGCGCGGGCTGGTGCTGATCGACCGTTCTGACCTGTGGAAAGGTCGCCCCGAGAAGACGCTCACGCAGGGTCTCTCGAAGCATGGCGGTCGTAACAACACGGGCCGGATCACGGCGCGACGCATCGGCGGCGGGGCCAAGCGGCTCTATCGCATCGTGGACTTCAAGCGGCGCAAGATGGACGTCTCGGCGACCGTCGAGCGGATCGAGTACGACCCCAACCGGACGGCGTTCATCGCCCTCATCAAGTATGAGGACGGTGAGAAGGCCTACATCCTGGCGCCGCAGCGGCTGGCTGTGGGCGACAGCGTGATCGCCGGCAAGAAGGTCGACATCAAGCCGGGCAACGCGATGCCGTTTGCCGGCATGCCGATCGGCACGATCGTGCACAATGTCGAGCTGAAGCCCGGCAAGGGCGGTCAGGTCGCGCGCTCGGCGGGCAATTATGCGCAGTTCGTGGGCCGCGATGGCGGCTACGCGCAGATCCGCCTCAGCTCGGGTGAGCTGCGCATGGTGCGTCAGGAGTGCATGGCGACGGTGGGCGCGGTTTCAAACCCGGACCACTCAAACCAGGACTTTGGTAAGGCGGGCCGCATTCGCCACAAGGGCAAGCGCCCCGCGGTCCGCGGTGTCGCCATGAACCCGATCGATCACCCACACGGTGGTGGTGAAGGCCGGACCTCGGGCGGCCGCCACCCGGTCACGCCTTGGGGCAAGCCCACCAAGGGTCGCAAGACGCGGAACAACAAGACGACCGACCGGCTCATCATCCGCTCGCGTCACGCGCGGAAGAAGAAGTAAGGACACCCGATGCCACGCTCAGTTTGGAAGGGTCCGTTCGTCGACAGCTACGTGCTGAAGAAAGCGCAGAAGTCGCGCGAGTCGGGCCGCAACGAAGTCATCAAGATCTGGTCGCGTCGCTCGACCATTCTGCCGCAGTTCGTGGGGCTCACTTTCGGTGTCCACAACGGCCAGAAGCACATCCCCGTGTCGGTGACCGAGGACATGATCGGTCAGAAGTTCGGTGAGTTCGCGCCGACCCGCACCTACTACGGCCATATGGCCGACAAAAAAGCGAAGCGGAGGTAACGGCGATGGGGAAGGACAAGAACCCGCGCCGGGTGGCCGAGAACGAGGCCATGGCGATGAACCGCATGCTCAAGACCTCGCCCCAGAAGCTCAACCTGGTGGCGGGTATGATCCGCGGCTTGCCGGTTGAGAAGGCGCTGGCGGCGCTGACGTTCTCGCATAAGCGCATTGCCGCGGATGTGAAGAAGACGCTTCAGTCGGCCATCGCCAATGCCGAGAACAACCACGGGCTGGACGTGGACGAGCTGATCGTCGCCGAGGCCTATGTGGGCAAGAACCTGGTGCTGAAGCGGGGTCGTCCGCGCGGCCGCGGCCGGTTTGGGCGGATCGAGAAGCCGTTCAGCCAGCTGACCATCAAGGTGCGTCAGATCGAGGAGCAGGCCTGATGGGTCATAAAGTAAACCCGGTCGGCCTGCGCGTCGGCATCAACCGTACCTGGGACAGCCGCTGGTTCGCCGACGGGCCCGAGTATGGTCAGCTCCTGCACGAGGATCTGCGCATCCGCGAGTTCATCCGCAAGGAATGCGCTCAGGCCGGCGTCTCTCGCGTGATCATCGAGCGGCCGCACCGCAAGTGCCGCGTGACGATCCATACGGCGCGCCCGGGCGTGATCATCGGCAAGAAGGGTGCCGACATCGAGAAGCTCCGCCAAAAGGTGGCGAAGCTCACGAAGTCGGAGCTGCACCTCAACATCGTCGAGATCCGGCGTCCCGAGCTCGATGCGCAGCTGGTCGCTGAGAACGTGGCTCAGCAGCTCGAGCGTCGCGTCAGCTTCCGCCGCGCGATGAAGCGGGCGGTGCAGAACGCCATGCGCATGGGTGCGCTCGGCATCCGCATCAACTGTGCGGGGCGTCTGGGCGGTGCCGAGATCGCGCGGACCGAGTGGTACCGCGAGGGGCGCGTGCCGCTGCACACGCTGCGCGCGGATATCGACTACGCCCATGCCGAGGGTAAGACCGCCTACGGGATCATCGGCATCAAGGTGTGGATCTTCAAAGGCGAGGTCATGGACCATGACCCGTCGGCCCGCGATCGTCTCGAGAGCGAGCGCCAGGAGGGAGCCCCGGGCGGGCGTCCGGGTGGCGGCCGCAGGGATCGTGATCGCGATCGCGATCGCTGAAAGGACTAAGAGATGCTTTCCCCGAAACGCACGAAGTTCCGCAAGCAGCACAAGGGCCGGATCCACGGCGATGCCAAAGGCGGCACGGATCTCAACTTCGGCAGCTATGGCCTGAAGGCCGTGACGCCGGAGCGGGTGACCGCGCGCCAGATCGAAGCCGCTCGCCGAACCATGACGCGCCACATGAAGCGCCAAGGCCGCGTGTGGATCCGCATCTTCCCCGACGTGCCCGTTACGCAGAAGCCCACCGAGGTCCGTATGGGTAAGGGGAAAGGCTCGGTCGAGTACTGGGCCGCGAAGGTGAAGCCGGGCCGGATCATGTTCGAGATCGACGGTGTGGCCGAGCCGATTGCGCGCGAGGCGCTGCGCCTGG
>JBCCLX010000366.1:0-4867 GCA_039026635.1 Pseudomonadota bacterium | reverse complement strand
GTCTCTTCGAGCCCATCGTAGAGGCTGGCGACCTGTTCGCCGTAGCCGTTGAAGCGGATTGTCGGAATGCGCTCATTCGTTCCCAGCACCCGCTCGGTCGCCTGGCTCCAGCGCGGATGGTCGACCGCCGGGTTCACATTGGCCCAGAAGCCATACTCGGAATACTGCAGCTCCTCCCAGAAGCTGACCGGCCGCTCTTCGACAAAGCTGACGCGCACCACCGATTTCACAGCCTTAAACCCGTATTTCCAGGGCATGTGCAGGCGCATCGGCGCGCCAAACTGGTGGGGGAGGACTTTGCCGTAGGCGCCGACCACCATGAAGGCCAGCTCATTAGCAGCCTCGGCCATGGTCATGCCCTCGACATAGGGCCAGGGATACCAGTGCTGACGCTGACCGCGCGCCACATCCGGGTCCATGAAGGTTTCCATGCGGACGTATTTCGCCGAGGACAGCGGTGCCGCCTCCGCCAACAGCGCCGACAGCGGGAACCCGATCCAGGGCACGACCATCGACCAGGCTTCGACGCAGCGCAGCCGATAGATCCGCTCCTCGATGGGCATGCGCTTGAGCAGGTCTTCGACCGCGATGGTCTTCTCCTGCTCGACGAGCCCGTCGATCGTCACGGACCAGCCATCGGTATTGAGCGCCTTGGAGGCCTCATAGATCTGTTTGTGGGAGCCGAACTCGTAGAAATTGTTGTAGGTCGAGTTGATCTCCTCCTCCGTCACCGCGCGCCCTGCATCCGCAAACGCGGGGTTGAGCGTCGGTGATGGCGTATAGGGAGTGCCGGGGGCGGGCAGATCACTCGTTCGCGGGGCCGCAGCGGTCGCCTCCCGGCCGCCGGTGCCAAGGACGAGCCCGCCGAGAACCGCAGCGCCTCCGCCAAACCCAGCCGCAGCAATCACGCGCCGGCGGTTCCAGAACACGCTCTCGGGCGTGGTGCGATTTTCCGAGATCAACCACTCGGGACGCTTGATGCGCTTCATGCAGCGGACCCTCCTCTGTTCTTCCCGCAAGGTAAGTACCCGAAAGGCAGACGACACCAAGCGTCACGCTCACGTTATTGGCGGACATCTGCGCCATAAGGACCGAAGGGTGCTTCCCGAATTCCGACTGATGGGGCACTCTTCCGCGCATGACCGATTTGACCGAGGTGTTCCGGGCGGAGGCACCACGGCCCGGCTGGTTGCCGGGCTGGCGCACGGTTGTGATCGGCTCCTCGCTCCTTGGGGCCGTCCTGATCGTCTTGACCACCTACACCACCTTGATCGGGCGTGAGACCGGGCGATTGGCGGAGATGGCCGGGCGGGATGCTGGCCGGCTGGCGGCGGCGCTTGAGCAGGATCTGGCGGCCGCCAGCGATCGTGTGCTGCCTCTCGCCACGGATCATCGGTTGCAGGTGGGCGGGGAGGCGGCCGTTTGGTCGGCGGCCCGGATCGCCGGCGGGTTCGAGGCGCTCGCGCTCCTCGATACCGCCGGTCATGTGCAGGAGGGGACGCTCCCGGATGGGGCGCTCGCGCTTGTCGAGCCCTGGGCCCGGCGTGCAGGGACGTCACGACCCCTGCGCTTGCAGGCGCAGGCCGCACCGCCAGGTGGGGAGGTGGCGATCCTGGCTGCCGCGCCGATCTCCCCCGACGGCTGGCTTGTCGCCCTTCTGCCCGCCACCGCCTTCAATCACGCATCGGGGGCGACGGAGGGGCGTGTCGCGCTTGTGGGGCCTGATGGCTCAGCGACCGTGAAGGGGGAGCGTCGGGTGCGGGCCTCGGCGCCCGTCACCATCCCCGAGACCGCTGCAGCCGATGATATGCTGCTGACGCGTGGGGTGGAGCTGTCAGGTGCTGCGCGCGTCGAGGTTGTCCGCGATACGGCGCCGGCGGTCGCTCGGGTCCATGGGTTCGTGTCTATCGAGATCATGGTGATGGCTCTTGCAGCCTCCATCGCGCTTTTCATGGACGGGCGGCGCAGTCATCGGGCCTTTGAGACGGCCTCGGCGGATGCGGCGGAGCTGCGCCGGCTTAATGCGCGGCTCGCGGCTGTCATCGAGGAGCGGGCGCGGGTGCAGGCGGAGTTGAGCGCCGTCGAGGCCGATCTGCGCGAGGCCTCAACCTTCGCAGCGCTCGGTCAGATGTCTGCGGGCGTCAGCCATGAGTTGAGCCAGCCAGTGGCGGCGATGCGCACCTATCTGGCCGGTCTGCGCCTGCTGATCCGAGAAGGACGCGCTGAGGAGGCTGCGGAGACGCTCGATCAGGTTGAGGGGCTCGTCGAGCGGATGACGGCCATCACGCGGGAGCTGAAGGCGCTGGCCCGCGGGCAGGGGCGCGCAGGCGAGGCCCCAGCGCCGATCCCTGTCACGCGCGTCGATGCCGCGGTGCGGGCGGCGCTCGATGGGATGGCCCCCTCGCTCTCGGAGGCGGGGGTGGAGGTTGCATTGGCGCCGGCGACGAAGCCCGTGCCGGTGCGTGCCGAGCGTCATCGCTTGGAACAGGTGCTCGGAAACCTGCTGCAGAACGCGCGCGATGTGTTGGCCGGTTTCGAGGGGCCGCGCCAGATCGCCGTGTCGCTCACGGCCGCCCGCGGGCAGGTCCGCGTCGAGGTGGCCGACAGCGGCCCGGGGATCGCACCGGCCACAGCGGCGCGGATCTTCGAGCCCTTCTTTACGACCAAGCCCCAGGGAGAAGGGCTGGGACTGGGGCTCGCGATCTCGGCGGCCATCGCCGCCGATCTCGGCGGCAAGCTTGAGCTTCTGGGCTCGCGGCGCACGGGGCCATGCCGCGGTGCCCGCTTCTGCCTGACGCTGCCCCTGGCGGAACGGCAGCAATCATCGGGCTCGGCCGATGCCCCACAGAAGGGTTCCGTCTGATGAGCCTGCGAAATCCAGACGGCAGCGGCGCGCCCATCTTTATCGTCGATGACGAGGCGGCCCTGCGGCGCTCCCTGTCCCAATGGCTCGCGCTCGGGGGCTTTCGGCCCGAGAGCTTTGCCGATGGCACGGCCGCCTTTGCCGCGATCGAGGCTGCGGGGCCCAACTTCGGCGGCGCCTTGGTCACGGATCTGCGCATGCCGGGGCTTGACGGCATCGCGCTGCTGGAACGGATCCGCGCCTTCGATCCCGATCTGCCCGTGGTGCTGTTGACCGCCCATGGCGATGTGCCGGTCGCCGTCCAAGCCATGCGCCTCGGTGCCTATGATTTTGTGGAGAAGCCCTTCGATCCGGATCGGCTCACGGTGCTGCTCAGGCGCGCCACCGAGGCGCGGGCACTGACGCTTGAGAACCGGCGGCTGCGGGCGGCGGCCCATGGCGCAGGCGAAGATGCGACGGCACGGCTGTCACGCCGGCTTATCGGCACCTCCGAGCCGATGCGACGCCTGCGCGCCGCGGTGTTGGAAGCCGCTGGCAGCCACGCCTCCGTGCTGGTCACTGGCGAGACGGGCTCCGGGAAGGAGCTGATCGCGCAGAACCTGCACGCCTTCTCGCCCCGCGCAGGCGGGCCCTTTGTGGCCGTCAATTGCGCGGCTGTGCCCGACACGCTGATCGAGGCCGAGTTTCTGGGCCATGAAAGCGGCGCTTTCACGGGCGCCGGCAAAGCGCGCGAGGGCTGGTTCGAGGCGGCACGCGGCGGCACCCTCTTTCTCGACGAGCTTGGCGCCCTGCCGGCTCAGCTGCAACCGGTCCTGCTGCGCGTTCTGCAGGAGCGGGAGGTGACCCGGATTGGCGCCCGTCGCGCGACGCCGGTGGATGTGCGCGTGATCGCGGCCTCCAACGAGCCGCCGGATGTGGCTGTGCGCGCTGGGCGTTTGCGCCCCGATCTCCTTTTCCGGCTCAACACATTGGAGATCGAAGCGCCTCCGTTGCGGGCGCGGCGCGGGGATATCGCGCTTTTGTTCGAGAGCTTCGCGGCACAGATCGCGGAGCGGGAGGGGGCTGAGGTGCCGATGCTCGGACCCGCGGATGCGGCGGCGCTCGCAGCGCACGACTGGCCGGGCAATGTGAGGGAGCTTCTGAACATCGCCGAGCGTGCCGTCCTGCGGGCGCGTCGTGGCGCGGTGGATATCGCCGCGCTCCTGGGTCTGCCGACGGCCCATGGCGAGGTGGAGGCCGAGGCGGGGGGGCTGCGCGAGCGGATGGAGGCGGCCGAACGTGCCATCCTCTCGGAGGCGCTGTCACGCCATGGCGGCTCGATTGCCGGTGCGATGGCCGAGCTTGGCCTGCCTCGGCGCACGATGAACGAGAAGATGGCGCGTCACGGCCTCACGCGGCGTGAGTTCGCGCGAGAGCAGCAGGGGACGGCTGAGGGTCTCGAGAGCGGGTGAAATCGCCGGCTTCAGGAACATGCAGAAACCGCGGCGGCGGATTGACCCCCTCATAGGTCCGTCGTGCGATGGGCGAGGCGACGGCAAGTCTGATCGCGCGGCGCATCAGTCCGCCGACCCCGCCCGCCCGCATGGCCGCATCCATCACCGCGGTGGCAAACTCGAAATCGCGCTTCTGCGGGCCGCGCCCGATCTCCTGCCAAGCGATGAAGAGAAAGTCATGCACGATCGCGGCTTCCAGATGCGGCCCCACGCGCCCCACGACCCAGCGTGCCAGCCGCGGAACCGAAGCGAGATCCGTGAGCATGCCCGCCGGCACGACGAGGCGCCGACGCACGCGCTCCTGATCGATGCGGAAGCTGACGACGTAGTCTGCCGCCGTGAGGTACTGCGCTTCGCGACCGCCTGGGATCGGCAGGGCCTGCGGGGCGCGGAGGAGATAGAGGGGCGTCTCGAATTCGAGCGCGGAGACTTTCCTCCATACGTCCGGATAAGGGTTCGCGATCGTTGGGGTATAGGCAGTGTAGGGTGCAGCGGTTGCCATAGCGCGCCT
>JBCCLX010000365.1:0-4882 GCA_039026635.1 Pseudomonadota bacterium | reverse complement strand
CTTCAGCACCGAAGCGTTGGGGATCGAGCTGACGAGCTTCAGCCTCGATGCGTTCTCCTTCAACAACAGTGGGAACATCCAAGGCCAGAACGTGGTGCGCGAAGTCGATATCACGCTCATCATCAGCGAGGACGGCGGCGCCGAGCTCTTCAACGAGAAGGCCGACAACGTCCATCTGAACCCGCCGGGGCCGGATGGGGGCCCGTTCCCGGTGAGCTTCGACACCTCGCTGGTCTCGCTCGTCCCCAACACGGCCTACACGCTGACCCTGATCGCCAGCTCGGACACGCGGGTCCGCGGCAACAACGCGGCGATCGACACTCTGATCTTGTCGGGCACGCTGACGGGTGTGCCGCTGCCCGCGGGGTTCAGCTTGCTGCTTGCTGGGCTCGCGGGCTTTGCCGCTCTGCGTCGTCGCGCCTGAGCAAGGCGACGCCGTCCGGTCGATGGGCGCCCTGGGCTGCGGCTCCTTTCTTGGTGTCGATCGGCCTTCAGAGCAGTTCGACGGCGGCCTTGTCACCGTAGAAGGCCACCATGCCCGCGATCGCGGCCAGCGCCTCATGCGGGGTCTCGTAGCTCCATGCCGCATCGCGGATTGGGCCTGATTTGGCGACGATTGAGAAATGCGTTGCCTCCCCCTTTTTCGGGCAGGTCGTCCGCGTCGCCGACGGTTCGAGGAACATCGTGCCCACATCCTCGCGCGGGATGTAGAAGACCGGCTCGTGGCCGTCCTCATGCAGGACCAGCGCATTCGTGCTCTCAGCAATCACAGCACCGCCGGTGCGCACCACGACAGTGCCATCGGCAGGCGTTAGCGTGATCTCAGGCATGGGGTCCCCCCTTCGGATCTCGTTTCAGGCTTTCCGCCCTTTTACGCGATCACGAAGATGTGCCCAGCGGTAAAGTCACCCGCTCGAGCCAGGTCGCAGCCCTGTCTTCGAGGAGCGGTCCGATCTCGGCGGCGACGCGCGCGTGATAGGCGTCAAGCCAGGCGATCTCGGCGGGATCGAGCAGCCCGGGGTCGATCAAACGCCTGTCGATGGGCGCGAGCGTCAGTGTCTCGAAACCCAGCATCGCCCGCTCACCGCCGGTGGGCACGGCGGGCGGGGTGACGACAACCAGGTTCTCGATCCTGATGCCCCAGTGGCCGGCGCGGTAGCAGCCGGGCTCATTCGAGAGCACCATCCCGGGTTCCAGCGCCACGCTGCCGCTGCGACGCGAAAGCCCGGCGGGGCCTTCATGGACGTTGAGATAGGCGCCGACGCCATGCCCTGTTCCATGATCGTAGTCGAGACCCGCCTGCCAGAGTGCTGTCCTCGCCAGGGGATCGAGATCGCGCCCGGTAAGCCCCGCAGGCCAACGCGCGAGACTGATTGCGATCATGCCTTTGAGCACGAGCGTAAAGGCGCGGACGGCATCGGGGTCCGGTTCGGGGCCGGTCGCCACCGTGCGGGTAATATCCGTCGTGCCGTCGCGATACTGCCCGCCGCTGTCGAGCAGCAGGAGTTCGCCCGGGACCAACGTCCGGTTGCTCTCCTCGGTCACTCGGTAGTGCACGATGGCGCCATGGGGGCCCGAGCCACAGATCGTGTCGAAGGAGATATCGAGAAGAGCGCCTGTGTCCTGGCGTGCCGTTTCCAACCGGCGGACGATGGTGATCTCGTCGAGCGCCTCCCCGGCGGCGAGCACGTCCTCGAGGCCGGCAAGGAACCGACAGACCGCGGCCCCGTCGCGCTGATGCGCCGCTCGCATCCCGTCGAGTTCGGCCGAGGTCTTCAGCGCCTTCGGGGCGAGGCAGGGATCGGTGCCGCGCTCCACCGTCGCCCCAGCGGCTTCCAGCGCGCTGATCAGCGCCATCGGGCAGGTGGCGCCATCCACCAGCACCTGACCGGGCGCCAGCGCCGCCAGCGCGGGGATGAACTCGGCCTCCTCGGCGACGGTGACGTCGTTGCCGAGATGTGCGCGCACGGGGCCGTCGAGTTTCTCCGGCGCCATGAAGAGGTCAACCCGCCCGGTCGCATGAAGGATGGCGAAGCCCTGTGCCACGGGGCTGCGCGCCAGATCGCTGCCGCGAATATTGAGGAGCCAGGCGATCCCGTCGGGCTGGGTCAGGACGGCTGCGTTCTGTCCGGCCTCTGCCAGCGCTGCGCCGAGACGTATGCGCTTCTTCGCACTGGTCTCGCCTGCGAGGCTTTCGGGATGCAGCACCACGGCGCCCGCAGGACGCGGCGGGCGATCCTGCCAAGCCACATCGATGGGGTTTGCCTCGAGCGCCACCAGGGGCCGCCCGATCACCTCGGCCAGTTTCGCAATCTCGGCCTCACCATGCAGCCACGGGTCATAGGCGAGCCTATCCTCGGCCCCTAGGGCCTCGGCGAGCCAGTCGGACACGCGCCTATCCTGGGTGCCGACGATCTCGAAAAGTGTGCCGTCTACCTGTGCGGCGGCCTGGATCGTGTAGCGACCGTCCACGAAGAGCACCGCCCGGTCCGCCATCACCACCGCCAGTCCGGCCGAGCCGGTGAAGCCCGTGAGCCAGGCGAGCCGCTCGTCTGCGGGCGCGACGGTCTCCCCCATGTGCCGGTCCCCCCGCGGAACGAGCATGGCGGTTACCCCTGCGGCAGCAAGCCCTGCGCGGACGGCAGTGAGTCGCGGGCCAGCGGCGCTGCCGTCTGCGGCGATGTCGAAAGATTGAAACATTTGGGCGCGACCGTGCTGCTTTCGGGACTTTCTGAGTGCGCGGGCGGGTCAACCTCGGGCAAGTGGCAAAAGAGCCGCACACCGTGGTGCTCGCGCAACAAGCCTTGTTCTCGCAGATGCGAAGCCATATACCGCTCACACGGGAAAAACTCCCGTTTTCGTAGCCCTTGACCGATGGACGCCCGATGGCCCGCTTTGCTGTCGCCCCCCTGGTTTTTTTGATCGCTGCCGCGAGTGCCGCGCCGGTGACCGGTGCTGGTGATCCCGCTTTCGGCTATTGGCAGACCGCCAATGGTGGCGCGATCGTCGAGATTGCCGCCTGTGCCGAGGGGGCCTGCGGGGACATGGTCTGGATGCGCCAGCCGACCGACGAGGCCGGTGCGCCGCGTCTCGACTCGGATGGTCGGCCGCTCTGTGGCCTGACCCTGGTCTCCGGTCTTAAGCAGACCGGCACGGGCCAGTGGGAGCGGGGTGAGATCGTCGATCCGCGGAGCGGTACGGTCTATTCGGCCGAGGTCTCGGTCCTCGATCCGGAGCACTTGGAAGTGCGCGGCTATGTGCTGAGCACGCTCTTCGGCAAATCCCAGATTTGGACCCGGACGACCAGCGATCGCGGTGGTTGTCTCGCCGGGTGAGCCGGCGCGCGCTGTCTATCCCCCACTCGGCAGATCACCCGCGAGGGTAGGAACGGTGCTTCTGCGCCGTTCGAGCCCTGGCGGAAAGGCCAGCCACGCCGCGGCATAGGCCTCGAGTTCAGCGGGCGAAAATCCGACCAACAGCGCCATCTGGCGCCCCGTAGCGTCCCGTAGATAGAAACGCCGCGCGATTCGACCCCGCCGAAAGCCCGTCCGGACCACATCGCCCTCGAAGGCCTGTTCCGGCGCATCGTCGAGCACGAGGCGTGCGCGATTGGAGGCGGTCAGGCGGACTGTGGCGAAAGCGCCCCGGGTGTCGCCGATCCGAATCGCACCATCCGGCAAGGCCTCCGCAACGAACAATCCATCGAGCCCCAGCGCCGGTGCCTTCAGCCGCGCCGGCGTGCCGAGGGCGTAGAGGGTCTCGGTCTGCGGGAGGAGCACCATCGTATCGACGGCCGCGAGCGCGCAGTCGCAATCCGCTGCCCCCGATGCCGACCCCAAGGTCGTCGCCGTGCTCTGACGCCAGTCTTCGAGGTCGGCGAGACAGGCAGTGAGGGCCCCGCGCACGGCGGTGCCCCGGCTGGCAGCGCCAGGCGTGGATGAGCCAATAGCGGGGCAGAGGCGGGCCGGAGAGCCCACGGCCACCGCCCGATGACCATCCTGCGACAGAAAGGCGCGGCCTGCCGGCGATTGGGCCAGGATGGGCACTTCCGCCGCATTGACGCGCCGCGCTCCTTGTCGACGCAGCAGGGAGGCGTCATCAAGTTTGTCGGCTATCTCGATGACCCTGGTAACTTCTCGTTCACCTTTTGCCGTGATCCTTACCCCCTGTTGTGAGATGACCACGGTTCCGCGCGTGCTTGCGTCGAAACGTTTAACGCCTTCTGGTTGTGCACACCCGACGAGTGCCAGACATAGGGCGACAACGGCGCTCGGCGCTGCCATAGTTCTATGAGCCATGGTGTTATTCACAGTGTGCTCCTGAGCGTGTATGCCGCACCTTAGCTTTTCCGTACGTCGCGGTCCCGATAAGAGAACGTCAGAAAGACGGATGGCGATATGGCTTCAAACGGATCAAACATGCTCGGAGGTCGCCTTTTGGCGGAGGAAAACGTGTCGTCGGGGTCGGTGCTCACCGGGCAAGTGAAATGGTATGACGCAGTGAAAGGCTACGGCTTCGTCGTCCCCGATGACGGTGGCGGCGATGTGATGGTGCATGCCTCCTGTGTTCGCAACTTCGGGCTGACGACGCTCGCCGAAGGCGCGCGCGTCAAGCTCAGCACCACCATGGGCGCCCGGGGCCTACATGCCCAGGAAATCTTGGAGGTCGACAGCAGCGATGCTGTCGCAGCCGCGCCGGCGCAGCCGATGATGAACACCGGCGCGCCGCGGCCGACCGACTTCTTGAGCCCAGACGCCGATCTCGGTCCACTGCAGCCGGCGCGCGTGAAGTGGTTCGACAAGCAAAAGGGCTTCGGCTTCGTCAATGTCTTCGGCAACCCGGACGATGTCTTCGTGCATATGGAGATCGTGCGTCGCTGCGG
>JBCCLX010000364.1:0-4917 GCA_039026635.1 Pseudomonadota bacterium | reverse complement strand
GACATAGGCATCCGAGAGGTCGTTGGCGCGCATGGTCGCTTGTTTGGCGGCCTCGATCTCCTCGACCGTGTAGGGAACCGGGATATCGACGGCCATGCCCGAGGCGATGAGGCGCTTGGAGTGGTCTTCGGAGAGGAAGATGCGCCCGCCATAGGCCCGCTCGCCCTCGAAGACGCTCGAGGCGTAGTGCAGGCCATGCGTCAGTACGTGCACCTTCGCCTGGCGCCACTCGACGAGGTTGCCATCCATCCAGATGAAGCCGTCGCGGTCGTCATAGGCGAAGCCGGGGGCCATGGTCGTTCTCCTTCTTGCGGACATGCCGCTCCCCTGGGTGCACAGGGCACCGTTTTCGAAAATGTCGCGAGAGGGCCCTTGCAAGAAACAATCTCACTCCTGCGACGCGGTGGGAGCTAACATCACGCTTGCAGTCCGTCAACATCGCTGACATAAATTGTGAGGGTCCCGGGCGCGGATCCGGATTGTGAGGCATGGCATGAACGAGACGACGCGGCGCGCGGCGCCCAATCGGTCGGATCAGCTGCTGTTCCTGACCGAGGAGCAGCTGCGCCAGGGCATTGAGCTGATGTTCTTCGCCTATCGCGATTTCACCTCCGACCCGGATGCGGTGTTGGCCGAGCGCGGCTATGGCCGGGCCCATCATCGGGCGCTGCATTTCATCAAGCGCCGGCCGGGGGTTACGGTGGCGGGGCTGCTCGAGATCCTGCGGGTGACGAAGCAGAGCCTCAACCGTGTGCTGCGTCAGCTGATCGAGGACGGGCTCGTGAACAGCACCGCCGGCACGGTGGATCGGCGCCAGCGCAACTTGACGCTTACGGAAGAGGGGGAGGCGCTGGAGCGCGCGCTCTCCGCACCCCAGCGCGAGCGGCTACGGCGGGCCTTCAGCGAGGCGGGTCCACAAGCGGTGGCTGGCTTTCGCATGGTGCTTTCGCGCATGCTCGACGCCGAGGGCCGGGAGGCGGTGCTCGATCTGGTGGAGCGGCGCGAGAGATGAGCTGCGACGAAAAAGATCCTGGCGAGGCGGTTGCCGAGGACGGGGCCGCGGCTGGCGCCGTGCCGAATACCGCCCCTGCCGCCGTGCCGGCCGCGGTTCCTGGGGCAGGATCGGGAGCCGGACCTGCTGCGGCGCCAGGGTTTGAGCCGGCCGCGCATGTTCTGGTGATCGATGATGACGCGCGGATCCGCGACCTGCTGCGCCGGTTCCTCTTGCGTCACGGTTATCTGGTGACGGCGGCGCGGGATGCGGCGCATGCGGAGCGGCTGCTCTCGACCCTCGCCTTCGACCTTCTGGTGCTCGATGTGATGATGCCGGGGGAGGACGGGATCAGCTTTGCGCGGCGGATGCGTTCCACCGCTGGGGCGCCGATCCTGCTGCTGACGGCGCGGGGCGAGATCGAGGATCGGATCGCCGGGCTGGAGGCCGGCGCCGACGACTATCTGGCCAAGCCCTTCGAGCCGCGGGAGCTGCTGCTGCGGATCGCTGCGATCCTGCGCCGGGCCGCGCCGCCGGCGGAGGCACCGGAGAAGCCGAAGGCGCTGCATCTCGGCGATATCCGCTACGACATTGCCAAAGGCTCGCTCGAGCGGGGCGAGGAGATGATCCGGCTGACCTCCTCGGAGCAGGCGCTGATGCGCGTCTTCGCCCGCCAGCCCCATGAGCCGGTGAGCCGTGCGCGCTTGGCCGAAGAGCTGGGGGGTGCCACGGGCGAGGTGCAGGAGCGCGCCGTCGATGTGCAGATCACGCGGCTCCGGCGCAAGATCGAGGCCGATCCCAAGACCCCGCGCTATCTCCAGACCGTACGGGGCGCAGGATATATGCTAACGCCCGATTGACCTTTTCGGGAGCTGGCGGAGGCAAAGATGGGCGCAGGACGGATGAACAGGCGCGGCGTCGCGGGGGTGTTTCTGATGGCCCTGCTGGTGCTGACGGGCTGCGATGAACTGCGGGGCATGGACGACGGGCAGGGAGCGCTGGGGGGCACCCCGGCGATCCCGGTGCGCCAAGCCCAGGCGGGGCTAACGGCGCTCGGCTATGCCGTGGGGCCGGTCGATGGGGTGCTCGGGCCGCGCACGTCGGCCGCTGTTGCCCGCTTTCGCGACCGCCAGGGCCTGCCGGCTAAACCGTCGGGTGTTGCCGGGATCGACCGCGCCTTTGCCGATGATCTGGCGGAGCGGCTGGCCTTTGACGGGTTGGCCTGGCGCAGGCGGGCCCGGGCCGTGGCCGCTCGCCAGCCCGAGCCGCCGCAAGAGCCGGCTGCCGGAGAGCGTGACGCGGCCTTGGAGGACCTGCTGTCGCGCTATGAGACCGAGTCTGGCGGCACCTCTGGGGCGGGGCTACAGTAGCGGCGCTGCGTCGGCCCGCGGCGCGATCCGGATAGACGATGTTCCCAGACCATGCTCCGCGCTGATCTTCCCTATCTCGAGCGGTGCCGCCGCGCCGCGGCCCGGGGCCTCGCGGCCTTGAGCTTCGTAACGCTGGGCTTCGCGACGCTGGCCTTCGCGATCCTGCCGCTCTCGCAGGCCCTGGCCCAGCGGGCCAATATCCCCGGCGGGATCGATCTCTCCGAGGTCGATTGGGATACCGTCGTCAGAGCGGTCGATGCCTATCCCGGCGTGCCTCTCTTCACGATGCCCCGGGTCTCGGCCCAATCCGATCTCGTGACCCTCTCGGTGCGTCGGGGGGATGCGGAGACGGCGCTGCGCCTGATCGATCGGCTGGTCGAGCGCTATCCCCTGGTGGCCGATCTTCATGCGACGCGGGCGGCCGTTGTCGCGCGCACGGGCGATCTGCAGCAGGCGGTCGCCTCGCTCGACCGGGCGCTCGATCTGGGGTTCAATCAGGCGGGGCTGCTGCGCCGGCTGCCGGTCTTTAAAGATCTGAGCACCGATCCGGCCTTTCGCGACGTGACGGCGCGGGATCGCGATCCGCCGGATGTCTCAGCGCCCGAGGCGCGCCCGGCCCCGGTGGAGGGCCAGTCGGCCTTCGTTGCGGCGCGCAATACGAGCTGGAACCCCGCACGGCGCCGTCTCTATGCGCGCTTTCTGAAGCCAGGGGAGCTCGATCGGCGCGAGGCGCTGCCGCGTCTGGCCGAGGCCGTGCGGGCGGGTGAGGCGGCGGGGCTTGGCGGGATCCTCTATGACAACCGGGATCGCGATCACTCGACCCTCGAGCGGCTGGCCTATCCGCGGCTTACCTTCGTGGAATACGAGCGGGCGGCCCAGGCGGCCGGGCTCGATTACGGGCTCAACGACTGGATGCTCTTCGATGGGATCACCATCGGCAATTCGTCCACGGCGCGTACCGCCGGGCCGCTTTGGCGCAGCCAGCCGAGGGTGGCGCTGACCGATCCGCTCGGGCCGCGACGGTTGGCGGAGCTGTTCCAGCAGTCCCACCTCTACGTTTTTCCCGAACATCGCGATCATGATCCGGTGGCGGAGGGCGGCTTTGGCGATGTGTTTCCCGCGAACACGCCCTTCTACATCGTCAGCCAGGGGTCGTCCGGCTCCGACAAGCCCTTCCTTGACGCAGCCCTGCATGCGCTGGCGGCGCTGCGGCCGCAGACGCGGGCGATGCTGGAGGCCAACGGCCATGTGGCGCCCACCCTGCAGATGATCCTGCGCCGCTCGATGACCCCGGTGGCCGATGATGCGGAGACTTATCTGAGCGGGATCGCGCATCCGACGGTGTTCGAGGCCGAGAACATCGACCTCGATCGCGTGATCGAGATCGCCCAGCGGCTGACGCCTGAGACCCTGCCCCCGGCCGTCATCATCGGCACGCTGCGGGGCTTTGACGGGCGCTCGGGCCAGGACTTCTTTGCCGACGGGTTCGACGAGCTGCAGTTCGACACGCCCTTCTCCCGTGCGCGCATTTGGCGTTCGCTGACCCCAACGCAGCGGCTGCTCACGAGCGCGCGGCCGAGCTTTCAGATGGGCCAGGACGTGGTGACCATGCGCTGGCGGCTCTTGCGCGGCGATCCCGAGCGCGTGCGGATCCGGACCCTGGATCCCGGCGGTCAGCGCGCCGCCATCGAGATCGACTGGCAAGGCCCGCGCGCCGTGCCCGGCCGGCCAGAGATCACGAGCGGGCGGATCGACATCGGGGTCTTCGCCGACAACGGGCTCGAGATCTCGGCGCCCGCGATCATCTCGATCATGCTCCCCCCGCGCCAGGAGCGGGTCTATGAGCCCGATGGCAAGGGGGGGCTGCGGATCGCGGCCGTGGATTACGTGCCGGCGCTGGGCGAGGGCGTCTATGTGGACCCCGTGCTCTTCCCGCAGCGCTTCTGGGAGGACCGCTACGCCTATGCCGGCGATGGTGCGCTGGAGGGCTGGACCCGGATCTATGGCGAGGAGGCCGAGGGCGGCGCGCGGGAGGAGGCTTTCACGGCCACGGGGTTCCGGATCCTGGAGCGGGATGAGGGCGGTCGCCCAACCGTCGTTGAGAGCGTCGCTTACCCTGTGCGCCGCGCCCCGGACGGCACGCAGGTCGTCGATGTCCGCTCCACAGGCCGGCTCTTCGACCTGATCTATGCCTCGGAGGAGGCGGTACGGGGCGTGCTGGCGCCCCGGGGGCTGGTCGATGCGGGCGAGGGGCAGGCTGCCGGGGAGGCCCAGGGCACCGAAGACAGCGTCGAAGGTGGCGGGGAAGGCGGTAGCGTGCGGCCCTGAGGGGGGTGGCCCGAAAGATGGGCCCGCGCCTGAGCGTCCAGGGACGCCTTGGTCGGCCGCGGGCCCCGATGCCGAGCTCAGGTGACGACGATCGCGTGGATGCCGCTGGCCGTCGTGCCCGTGGCGCGCACGCGGCGCACGCCGCAGAGCACATAGCCGAAATTGGGAACGGTCACGGTGCGGACCTGGTTTTTCACCGAGTCGAACGTGACGGCGCCGCCGGTTTCG
>JBCCLX010000363.1:0-4926 GCA_039026635.1 Pseudomonadota bacterium | reverse complement strand
CTCGGGTGGGGGGAGACGGCGGAAGCGCGGCAGTGTCTCAGCGCGCGCCGCCAGCGCCAGCCGGCAGAGCAGCAGCGCCATCTCATCGCCCAACAGCGGCTCCGGCAAAGCCGGCAGCCCCGAGGCCTCGAATGTGGTCATGGAACCCCTCCCGCGCCACCGGGTGCCGCTTGTCTACGTCCATCCCTCGGCCAGGGGCCGTGGTGGCGTCAAGAGGCTCTGAGGGACGGGAGCGTCGAAGACGCGCCGTCCCCCGAAGGTGGCAGTGGGAGGGTGGTGGTTCCGCTCCGGCGTCGGCCCTTAGGCCGCTTCGCCGAGAACGCGGGCGAGATCGAAGAGGCGGCGGCGCTGCGTCTCCGGGATCGCGTAGTAGGCACGCACGAGATCGAGCGCTTCCTTGTCGGCCATCATGTCGCTGCTGCCATGCTCGGCCGCCATCGCATCGTCCAGGCCTTCGAAGAAGAAAGACACCGGCACATCCATCGCAGCCGCAATGTCCCAGAGCCGCGAGGCCGAGATGCGGTTGGTGCCGGTCTCGTACTTCTGGATCTGCTGGAACTTGATCCCAACCTTGTGGGCCAGCTGCTGCTGGGTCATCCCCGTCATCCAGCGCCGCTGGCGCACACGCTGACCGACATGCACATCTACCGGGTGGCTCATCATTCCCTCCGCGAGTTCAACTTCGACTGGAAACATCCTCCGGTTTAAAAACGGCGAAGGTTTGCTTTCGGTGTGCGAAGATTGTTTCTGAACTTTTACCCCGGCATTTTCTGCAAAAAATCTTCAATATCAGCAGGTTGTCCCAAAAAAATCGCAAAAATGCATTGTTCCAAACTGGAACAACCTCGCCTTATGGGCGAGTGCTGCCGCAGAGACGGCACAATGAGGCGAGCCCGCCATAGTTAACGCTGCAATCAAAGCGCGAACGAAGAAGGGCGCTTTTGCGGCGACGACTCAACCAGAAGGGGGCGAGGCATCGAAGTCCCCGGCCTCGCCCCTAGTCTGCCTTGCCAGGGGCGCCGAAAGAGGCGGCCGATTGGTTGAAAAGAACGCTGTTGTTGTCGGCACGGTGGCGCCCGCGGTTCTGGTCGTCCTTGTAGAGGTCGATGGCGCGACGCACCGCCGGGCGCTCCTTCATTCGTCCCCGCCAGGCCGCCACGTTGGGAAAAGCGTCGAGCGAGGCGCCGAGCGGTTTGGCGATGAAGGCCCAAGGGAAGGCGAGCATATCGGCGATCGAGTAGTCATCGAGGATCCAGTCTCGCCCGTCGAGACGACGGTCCAGCACCGCAAGCGCCCGGTCGTACTCGCCGAGATAGCGCTGGAACCCGTAGTCCTTCGCGTCCTCGGGGGCGTAGTTGCGGAAATGGGAGAGCTGACCGCCCATGGGCCCCTGGGTGCCAACCTGCCAGAACAGCCATTCATGGAGCGTCTTGCGGGCGCGCCGATCGCTCTCGGGCGGTGCGAACCGGCCCGTCTTCTCCGCGAGATAGAGCAGGATCACCGCGGATTCGAAGACCGAGACCGGCTCAGGCCCCCATTCGGACGGTGGCGCGTGGTCGAGGATCGCGGGCATGCGGCCATTGGGGCTGAGGGCGAGGAAGGCTGGGCTGAACTGTTCGCCCTCGGCAAGCCGCATCAGCCGGGTCTGATAGTCGAGGCCGCATTCCTCGAGCATGATCGCGACCTTCCAGCCGTTGGGCGTGGGCGCGTAGTAGAAGTCGATCACGCCGCACCCTCCTGCGGGCCGGTTGCGACCCCCGCGGCCAGCATCTCGGCGATCTGGGTCTCCGAAAAGCCCGCCTCCACCAGGACCGCGGCGGTATCCGCACCAAGGCGCGCGGCCGGGCGTGGGGGGGCGAGGGGTGTGGCGGAGAAACGGGCCGGGTTGCGCGCCTGTCGGATGCGCCCCGCATCGGGATGGTCGGTCTCGACCAGGGTGCCATTGGCCGCGACCTGCGGATGCTTGATCATGGCCGCGCGCGTGAGAACCGGGGCGCAGGGGACATCCTCGGCCGTCAACCGTGCCATCCAGCTCTCGGTCGTGTCTTCGATCAGCGCCGATTGGGTCAGCTCCAGGCGCGCAGGCTTGTTGATCTCGCGCGCCTCGACGGTTGCAAAACGCGAATCCTGAAGCCAGTCGGGGCGGCCGACGGCGCGGCTGAGCCCCTGCCAGGTGCTGTCGGTATGGGCCGAGACGGCCATCCAGCCGTCCGCGGTCTCATAGATCAGCTCCACGAAGCTCTGCGCCGCATCGCCCTCGGCGTCGCGCTCATCGCCCACGAAGGTGTAGCCCGTCATGTCCGAGCTCCAGAGGAAATGGACGACCGTGTCGAGCATCGAGAGATGGAGGGCCGTGCCGCGGCCCGTGCGGGCGCGCGCGAAGAGCGCGGCGGTTATCGCCTGGCTCGCCTGAATGGCCGTGACCTTATCGGGCAGGATGGTGCGGATCAGGCGCGGGCGGGCGCGATCGGCCCCGCCCTGGACACTGGCGAGCCCCGAGAGCGCCTGGATCAGCGGATCATAGACCGGGCGGCGCGCCCAATCTCCCGCGAAGCCGAAGCCTGCGATGGAGGCATAGACGATATCGGCGCGGGCGCTGCGCACCTGCTCCTCGCCAAGGCCAAGCCGCTCGGCGACGCCGGGCCGGAAGTTCTGCACGAAGACATCCGCCGTCTCGCAAAGGCGCAGCACAGCCTCGCGCCCGCGCGGGTCCTTGAGGTCGAGCGTGACCGAGCGCTTGTTGCGGTTGTTGTTGAGAAAGGCCGCGGCAAAGCCGCCGCGCCGGCCCGCAACCTGGCGACTGTGGTCCCCGCCCCGGGGATGCTCGACCTTGATCACCTCGGCGCCCTGATCGGCCAGGATCATGGTGGCGAAAGGGCCCGAGATCATGGTGGTCAGATCCACGATGCGCACGCCCTCGAGCGGTCCCGGCATGGTGCCTCTCCTCTCTGCTCAGTGGTTGGGACGCTCAGATGGCGCCCGTTGCCCCCTCGTCCAACATCCAACAGCGCCCCCAGGGTGGCCGTCAAAACACCGCGCAGCGAAGGCGGAGGCGGTCCCGGGTCAAGCCCGGGACGCTGGTGGCAAGCAACGGCGATCCATGGGTGGTGCCTTGTTTGAGAGAACGTGCTCGGGCGTGGCGCCAATCGGCGCGTCGTTGTCCCGAAGAGGGCCCTCCACGCAACGGCCCCAGACCACGCGTCCCGGGCTTGACCCGGGACCGCTTGGAACGCGCCCTCTTGGCCAATGCGGCGTTTAGCTCGCGGGGTCTAGCTCGCGGCGCGGGCGGCGCGCTTGCGCTCATGCGGGTCGAGGTATCGTTTGCGCAGGCGCAGCGCATTCGGCGTCACCTCCACCAGCTCATCGTCGTCGATGTAGGCGATGGCCTGCTCCAGGGTCAGCCGCGTGGCCGGCGTCAGCTTGACCGCATCGTCCTTGCCGGCGGCGCGGATATTGGTCAGCTGCTTGCCCTTGAGCGGGTTCACCTCGAGATCGTTGTCGCGCGAGTGCTCGCCGATGATCATGCCCTCATAGACCTTCTCGCCCGAGCCGATGAACATGCGGCCTCGGTCTTCGAGGTTGAAGAGCGCATAGGCCACGCTGTCGCCCGTCTCCATCGAGATCAGCACGCCGGCGCGCCGCCCGGGGATCGGGCCTTTCCAGGGCGCCCACTCGTGGAACACGCGGTTCATCACGCCGGTGCCGCGCGTGTCCGTCAGGAACTCGCCATGGTAGCCAATGAGCCCGCGGCTCGGCACATGGGCGATGAGGCGGGCCTTGCCGGAGCCTGTGGCGCGGATTTCGGCCAGCTCGCCTTTGCGCTGCGCCAGCTTCTCGACCACGGTGCCCGAGTACTCCTCGTCCACATCGATGGTGACTTCCTCGATCGGCTCCAGCCGCTGGCCGCCATCCTCGCGGAAGATCACGCGGGGGCGGGAGATGGAGAGCTCATAACCTTCGCGGCGCATGTTCTCGATCAGCACGCCCATCTGCAGCTCGCCCCGGCCCGCCACATCGAAGGCCTCACCGCCCGGCGTGTCGGTCACGCGGATGGCGACGTTGCTCTCGGCCTCCTTCATCAGCCGGTCGCGGATCACGCGGGACTGCACTTTCGAGCCGTCGCGCCCGGCAAGCGGGCTGTCGTTGATGCCGAAGGTCACCGAGATCGTAGGCGGGTCGATGGGCTGCGCGGGGAGGGCCTCCGAGGCGCCGGTGTCCGAGATCGTGTCGGCCACTGTGGTCTTGGCCATGCCGGCAAGCGCGACGATGTCGCCGGCGCCGGCTTCCTCGACAGGCTGGCGGGAGAGGCCGCGGAAGGCCAGCACCTTTGAGATGCGGAAGCGCTCGATCTCGGCGCCGTCGCGGCTCAGGCTCTTCACGCTCATGCCGGGCTTCACGGTGCCTTTCTCGATGCGTCCCGTCAGGAGGCGGCCGAGGAAGGGGTCTGCCTCCAGCGTGGTCGCCAGCATCGCGAAGGGCGTGGCACGGTCGGCCACCTGCCGCGGCGCGGGGACATGGGAGACGACGAGATCGAAGAGGGGGGCGAGGCTCTCCCGCGGGGCCTCCAGCGTCTCAGCCGCCCAGCCATTGCGGCCCGAGGCATAGAGCATCGGGAAATCGAGCTGCTCTTCGGAGGCATCGAGCGAGGCGAAGAGATCGAAGCACTCGTCATGGGCGCGGTCGGGCTCGGCATCCGGCTTGTCGACCTTGTTGAGCACCACGATGGGGCGCAGGCCGAGGGCCAGCGCCTTGGAGGTGACGAATTTCGTCTGCGGCATCGGGCCTTCGGCGGCATCGACCAGCAAGACGACCCCGTCGACCATGCTGAGGATCCGCTCCACCTCGCCACCGAAATCCGCGTGGCCCGGCGTGTCGACGATGTTGATCCGCGTGCCCTGCCACTCGACGCTGGTGCATTTGGCAAGG
>JBCCLX010000362.1:0-4934 GCA_039026635.1 Pseudomonadota bacterium | reverse complement strand
GTGGTCTATCTTTCCGGCGACGATGGGGATGCGACCCGGTTGGAGGCGGCGGGGGTCCGCAACCCGGGCTTCGGCGCACGGCCGCTTCTGGCGCGTGGGCGCGGCGCGGCGTTCATCGAGGGGCTGTGGAACCGCGCGGCCGCAGGCTTTGTGGCCGATTGGATCGCGCGCGAAGGGCGGGCGAGCGATATCTACCATCTGCACGGCTGGTCGCAGATCTTCTCACCCGCCGTGTTCTCGGCGCTCGCCAGCGTGCGGGAGCGGCTGGTGGTGCATGCCCATGACTTCTTCCTCGCCTGCCCGAATGGCGCCTTCTGGGACTATGGCGAGGAGGCGGCCTGTCATCGCCGCCCACTCTCGGGCGCCTGCCTCACGGCGCGCTGCGATCGGCGTTCGGGCGCGCAAAAGTACTGGCGCGCGGGGCGGCATGCGCTTCGCCAGGGAGCGTTCCGCTTCGGCGCCTCGGGGCCCGAAATCCTGCTGATCCATGGTGGCATGACGCCCTTCTTTGAGCGCGCGGGCTTCGATCCGCGCTGCCTCAGCGTCCTGCCGAACCCTGTGGCCGAGGCCACCGAGCCGCCCGTGGCGGCGGCAGAGAACCACGCCTTCATCTTCGTCGGACGGCTCGATCCGGAGAAGGGCGCGCTCGCGGCGGCACGGGCCGCGGCGGAGGCGGGCGTGGCGCTTCGGCTTGTGGGCGAAGGGCAGGAGCGCGCGAGCATCGCAGCCCTTACACCGGCGCCGGAGATGACGGGGTGGCTTGAACGCAGGGCGGTGACCGAGGAGATCCGGGGCGCCCGGGCGCTCGTCATGCCATCGCGCTATGCGGAGCCCTTCGGACTGGTGGCGGTGGAGGCGCTGCGCCAGGGCGTACCGGTGATCCTTCCCTCCCACGCGCTGATCGCGCCCGATTGTGCGGCCGCGGGCGCAGGGGCGGTTTATGAGGCGCGCGAACTCGGCACGCTGGCCGATACGCTGCGCCGACTGGCCGATGACGACGAGGCCGTGGCGTCTATGAGCGCGCGAGCGCCGGCCGCCGCCGCCGCGCTCGCCACGACACCCATCGCCTGGCGGGACGGGTTGCTTCGCGCCTATGCGCGAACCGAGAGGATGAGCGTGGCGGCTGAATAGGCGTGGGGCTCAGAGCCCGGCCGCGCGTTCGGGCTCGAGCCTGCCGGTCATGGCATGGGCGAGACCGAGGAGATTACCGCGAAGCCGCCCGGCCCGATCGACCCATGGCTCGGGCCGCGGCAGGCGCCAGGCGTTAGCAGCGATATTGCGGCTCACCTGCCTTAGCGCCCGCCAGCCGGCCAGGGTGCCCTTCCGCCAGAGGTAGAGCGGGTTGACGACCTGGGAGTAGCCGAGGCGCAGACCCGGCGTGCGCCCGGACTTCACGCCCAGATGCACCCCACGGGCCTGTCGGCTCTTCAGGATCGCCCCGTGCCGCGCCAGACGGCGCGAAAAATCCACATCCTCGAGCCAGGCATAGAGGGGCAGCCGCTCATCAAAGGAGATCCCCGCCGCCACGGCCGCATCGCGCCGTACCGCCATGTTGCAACCGTAACCGTTGTGAACGGGCTCAGCCTCCGCCGCTGCAGCGGACGGCATACCCTGCGGTTCAGCCGCGATCAGCGCCTCGGCCGTCTCGAGCGTAAGGCCGGGGCCCAGGATCCCGTCGGCCAGCACCGTGCCGGTGACGACGGCCGCATCCGGGCGGGCGATCATCAGCGCGGCGACAGCGCCGAGGTAGCCGGGGGCAGGCACGAAATCGTCGTCGAAGAATACCACGATGCTGCCAGCCGGAGCACGATCGAGGATGTCGTTGCGCTGACCACAGGCGCCGGGGCGCTCGCTGACGATGACCTCGAGAGGCAGCCGCGCCGTCTCGACACCTTCATGATCGGTCGGGCGGATGACCGAGAGCATGATCTTGTCGGGTGCGGGGTCGAGCGCCTCCATATGCCGGAGGACCCTGCGCAGCGTCTCGGCCCGCCCGGTGGAGGCGATGCCGATGATCATCGGGGGCATCGGCGCCTGCCGCGCGTCTTCCGTCACGACCCCGCTCCAATCGCAACGGGCGCGCGATAGGCTGTAGCCGCAGGAGCCATTGCGCCGGCCTTTGCCTCCATGGCGCGGGCCACCTCGGCCTCGAACTCATCGCGGAAACGGGCGGCGCCGAAGCGTTGGGCCCCTGCCGCGACACGCTCCGACGGCAGCGAGAGGGCCTCAAAACGCCGTATCGCCGCGATCAGGGCCTCGGGCGTCTGATCGAGGAAGAGCACGCCTGTCTGACCGTCGATCACCGTGTCGCAGGCACCGCCGCGGCCATAGGCGATCACCGGGCAGCCCGCCGCCATGGCTTCCACGGGCACGATCCCGAAGTCCTCTTCACCGGGGAAGATGAGCGCCCGCGCCCGGGCATAGAGCGTCGCCAAGGTCCCATCGTCGACACGGCCGAGAAAGCGCACCTTGACCGGCGCCTCAGCCGCCAAACGCTCCGCCATCGGCCCGTCTCCGGCTACCGTGAGCGGCAGGTCGAGCCGACGAAAGGCTTCGATGGCCAAATCGACGCGCTTGTAGGGCACGAGCTGCGAGACCACGAGGTACCCGCCATCCCGCACCGGCGCCGCAACGCCCCCAAATCGCGCCAGGTCCACTGGCGGATGCACCACGCTCGCCTCACGCCCATAGACCCGCGCGATCCGGCGCGCGATGAAACGCGAGTTGGCGACGAAATGATCGACCCGTGCAGCGGTCGCCATGTCCCACTGCCGCAGCCGATGCGCGACATGGGAGAAGAGCGCGCGTTTCATGGTGCCAAGCGTCGCGCGGTACTGAGGGTAATGGTCATAGAGATAGCGCATGGGCGAATGGCAGTAGCAGACATGCGTCGCATCGGGATGCGCGATCACACCCTTGGCAGGGCCCGCCTCGGAGGAGATCACGAGGTCATAGCCCGTTAGATCCAACTCCTCGAGCGCGCGGGGCATCAAGGGCAAGAAGAGCGCATGATGCCGCCGCGCCCCGGGCAGCCGACCGATAAAGGTCTCCCGCACCGTCCTCTCCCGGATCAGGGGCGAGACGCGCTCGGGGTCGTAGACATGGGTGTAGATGTCCGCCTCGGGGTAGCAGCGGAGCAATTCTTCGAGCACGGCCTCGCCGCCGCGCATGCCAATGAGCCAGTAATGGACGATCGCGATCCGCATCGCTTTCCTCTCTCCTGCGCCAAGGGGGAAAGCGAGCCGGCGTCTGCGGCCTCTGAGCGCCACGCATCTTGAGGTTGAACATAGCGCTCTTGCTGCGCCGCGTCACGAAGCGATTTCCGGTGCCCCTTCGAATGCTGCGCCGCCGTTAGGAATGCGTGCTTTGATGCTGAGCAAATGCCTAACTTCATTGCATGTAATGGGTTTCTGAACGGTGCAGTGCAGAAACGATAGATCGTAATATTGACGAATCGTGCACACGCTTAGATTGTGCCGCCTACAGGCACAGAGAGGAGCTCTCGCATGGCCAAGCTCTCACGCGTGAGCGTGAACGTGGCGCATGCGTACTGGGAGCGGAGCAGCGATCCGCAGCGTTCTTCCCCGAGTTTCGTTCCTGCACGCGACAGCGGCAGGCCGGCGACTGAAGGGCCGAAACGGCTCTATGCCGCCCATGGAAAACGGGTGTTCGACTTCGTCGGAAGCCTAAGTCTGTTGGTCTTTTTCGGGCCGGTTATCCTGCTTTTGTTGATGGTGACGGCGATGGACGGGGGCAGCCCGCTCTTCGGGCATACCCGTATCGGGCGCGATGGTCGGCCGTTTCGCTGCCTCAAGATCAGGTCGATGGTCTGCAATGCCGATGAGGTGCTGCAGCAGTTGCTGGCGACCGATCCAGGCGCGCGAGCGGAGTGGTATCGCGCCTTCAAGCTCGAGAACGATCCGCGGATCACAACGCTCGGCGCCTTCCTGCGTAAGACGAGTCTCGACGAACTTCCTCAGCTTATCAATGTGTTGAGGGGTGAGATGAGCCTTGTGGGCCCCCGTCCGGTGCCAGCTGTGGAGCTGGAACGGTATGGGCGCGGGCGGCGGGTTTATCTGACGGTCAGACCCGGGATCACGGGGCTCTGGCAAGTCTCGGGTCGCAACGACGTCAGCTATGCGCGGCGTGTCGCGATGGATATCTGCTATGTCCGGCGGCTGACGTTGCTCCGCGATGTCGGTATTCTCCTTGCCACGGTTGGCGCGATGCTGAAAACTACCGGCAAGTGACCGGTGGCTCGGCGCGGAATTGTTTCCAGTGCGAAACCGTGCGTTTCCGTTGGATGGTGGACTGGCCGCCGGGCGCTGTACGGCGTCCGCACGGATTGTAACCGCCGTCTAGGGCACGACTGCGCTCTCGACGGCGGAGCCAAGGAGCGGGCGACCGGCAGGACCGGTAGGAGCCCGCATGAAGGACTTCGAGGATGACGACGAGACGGAGGCGCGCGATGCGGTTGGCGAACCGCAACGCAACGTCCTGGCAAGTCCGATCCTCTGGCTGTCCTCCATCGCCTTCTGGATTGTGATCGCTTACCTGGTTCTCTGAAGCGCTGCGCCGACATGCTGGGCAAGCGCAACCTGGAGGGCGTCGTGCGGCCTTTGGCCCTCGGGGGCGCTGAGCCCTTCCGTCTTGATCATACCGGTGCTCTTGCGACACTCTCTGCGCGGGCTGGGCGCATCGGGGACCGGCCCTCAGGACTGCGTAGGGTCCCTCCCTCGAGAACCCCACGACCGGGGTCAAACCGCAGCGCGCGTGTCGGGCCGGGACTACCGGATGCACGGGCGAGATCGATACGGACAGTCGCGTGCCCAGCATTGTTTCCATCGACCGGCTCTCCAAGACCTATGCCTCGGGCTTGTCAGCCCTGCGCGAGGTCTCGCTCGAGATCGAGGAGGGCGAGATCCTCGCGCTCC
>JBCCLX010000361.1:0-4937 GCA_039026635.1 Pseudomonadota bacterium | reverse complement strand
TGGTCGGTCATGCGGGGCTCCATCGGGGCGCTCGGGCCGGCAGTGGGGGAACAGGCAGGGCTTGCCCCCCGGACATGCCGGCGGGCAGGAGAAAGGCAAGGGCCAGGGAGATCGAAGAATGGACCAAGACGCAGGGATCGCCGCCATCCTGGAGGGGAGCACGCCGCTCGATGGCTATGCGCGCTACGCCGTCTACTGGGCGCCGCGCCCGGGCAGCCCGCTGGCCGCCGCAGGCGCCGCCTGGCTGGGCTATGATCCGGTCAACGGGCAGAGCGATGCCGCACGCGCCGCGGATCGGCGCGTCACCGCGCCCCGGCGCTATGGCCTGCATGCGACGCTGAAGGCCCCGCTCGTCTTGGCAGAGGGCAGAAGCGTGGCGGCGCTCGATGAGGCCCTGCAGGGGCTCAGCAAGAACGTGGCCCCTGCCCAAGGGGCGCCGCTGACCATTGCCTCCGATCTCGGCTTCTTGGCGCTGCTGCTGAGCGCGCCCTCCCCGGCGATCGATGCGCTCGCGACCAAGGCGGTGCGCGCCCTCGACCCGTTCCGCGCGCCCCTTACGGATGCCGAGCGTGCGCGCCGTGGGGCCGACCGGCTCGATCCGGCCGCGCGCGCTCGGCTCGAGGCCTGGGGCTACCCGCATGTTATGGAGGGATTTCGCTTTCACATCACCCTCACGGATCGTCTTGAGCCGGCGGCGGCCGCTGCCACGGCGGCCGAGCTTGCCCCGCGCTTTGCCGACTATCTGGACCAGCCCTTCGTCCTCGACGCTCTCGCCCTTTTCGGCGATCCGGGCGGCGGGCGGCCCTTTCGCCAGCTCCGCCACTACCCGCTCACCGGCAGGACGGGCACGGGCGAGGCTTGATCGGACGCAGGCGGAACCGGCGCCTCGGGCGCGAAGCCCGAGACATCGCATTCCCGATCGCAGACCTCGGCCCGTGCTTCGGCATCGTGGAAGATGCCAACGATCGCCGCCCCGCGTGTCTTGGCCTCGCGGATCAGATCAAGGACCACAGCGCGGTTCGCTTGATCGAGCGAGGCGGTCGGCTCATCGAGCAGCAGCGCAGGATAGGGGTGCACGAAACCCCGCGCGATGTTCACACGCTGCTGCTCGCCGCCCGAAAAGGTGAGCGGCGAGAGGGTCCAGAGCGCCTCCGGCACGTTCAAGCGCATGAGCAGGCCGGCCGCCCTCTGGCGCGCCTCCTCAGGCGCCACGCCCAGCGCACCCAACGGCTCGGCCACCACATCGAGGCAAGGCACGCGCGGGACGACGCGTAGGAACTGCGAGACATAGCCCAGTGTTTCCCGCCGGAGCCGCGAGATATCGCGCGCACGCGCACCATTGAACTCGAACCCGGCCACCTTCACCGATCCCTCGGCGGCCAGATAGTTGCCATAGATCATGCGCATCAGCGTCGATTTGCCAGTGCCCGAGGGGCCTGTGAGGGCCACGCATTCACCGGGATGCACCGCAAGGCGCGCGCCCGTCATCACTGGCAGAACGGTGCCGCCCTGCTGATGCAGCGTGAAGCGCTTGGCCGCGCCCTCAACCTCGATCATGGGTGTCGGCTGTGTCATCTCAAACCCTCAGGACGGAGCTGACGAGAAGCTGGGTGTAGGGCGCCTGCGGGTCGTCGAGCACCTGGTCGGTCAGCCCCTGCTCGACCACATGCCCTCCCTGCATCACGATCAAGCGGTCGGCGAGCAGGCGGACGACGGCCAGATCATGGGTGACGACGATGGCGGAGAGCCCAAGATCGCGCACGAGCCCCCGGATCAGATCCAGCAGTCGCGCCTGAACGCTCACATCGAGCCCACCTGTCGGCTCATCCATCAGGACCAGGCGCGGCGCGGTGACGAGGTTGCGCGCGATCTGTAGCCGCTGCTGCATGCCACCCGAGAAGGCGGCCGGGCGCTCGTCGATCCGGCCCGGATCGATCTCCACGCGGCCGAGCCAGTCCGCCGCCGTCTCCCGGATCCGCCCATAATGGCGCCAGCCGACGGCCATCAGGCGCTCGCCCACATTGGCCCCGGCGCTCACGCCCATGCGTAGCCCATCCCGTGGGTTCTGATGGACGAGCGCCCATTCGGTGCGCATCAGCCGCCGCCGCTCGGGCTCGGAGAGCGCGAGCACATCGTGGAGACCCTGCGCGCCCTCATAGTCCACGCGCCCCTCATCGGCATCGAGCTCGCCGGCCAGGCAGCGGAGCAGCGTCGTCTTGCCCGACCCGCTCTCGCCCACGATGCCTAGCACCTCGCCGGGCCAAAGCCCGAAGGAGACATCTGCGCAGCCGATGCGCGCGCCATAGCGCTTCGTCAGGCCCTTGACGGTCAACAGCGGCCGATCCTCTGCCGCCATCGCCAATGCCGCACCGCTCATGCCGCGTCCTCCCCTTGGGCGCCTCGCGCGCTCGCCGCAAATCCGGGCGGCGCCGCAACGCCCCTGTGCCCTGCCCTCCGCCGCGCCTCGCAATAGGCCGTGTCGGAGCAGACGAACATGCGCGTGCCGTGGTCGTCGGTGATCACCTCGTCGAGATAGCTTTCGCGCGCCCCGCAGAGGGCGCAGGCCTCGCCTGTGCCTCCCCGCTCGAAGGGATGATCCTCGAAATCGAGGCTCACCACCGTCGTATGCGGCGGGATCGCATAGATCCGCTGCTCGCGCCCTGCCCCGAAGAGCTGCAGCGCCGGACAGTCCGAGAGCTTGGGATTGTCGAACTTCGGGATCGGCGAGGGATCCATCACATAGCGTTCTTCGACCAGCACCGGATAGGCGTAGCTGGTGGCAATATGCCCGTGGCGGCTGATGTCTTCGTAGAGCTTCACCTGCATCAGCCCGTATTCCTCGAGCGCATGCATCCGGCGCGTCTCGGGCTCGCGCGGCTCGAGAAAGCGCAGCGGTTCGGGGATCGGGACCTGGTAGACGAGGATCTGGCCCTCGGTCAGCGGTGCCTCGGGGATGCGGTGACGCGTCTGGATGATCGTCGCCTCTTCGGTCTCGGTGGTGGTGGCCACACCCGCCGTGCGCTCGAAGAACTTGCGGATCGAGACGGCGTTGGTGGTGTCGTCTGCGCCTTGGTCGATCACCTTCAGCGTGTCTTCCGGCTCGAGACAGGCCGCCGTCACCTGCACACCGCCCGTGCCCCAGCCATAGGGCATCGGCATCTCACGGCTGGCGAACGGCACCTGGTAGCCCGGGATCGCAACGCCCTTGAGGATCGCACGGCGGATCATCTTCTTGGTCCGCTCGTCGAGATAGGCGAAGTTGTAGGCGGTATCCGTCATGTCACATTCTCCCGGGCCTCGGAGGGGCCGCCATGGAAGACAGCTGGGCTTACATGGATAAGGGCGAGTGGAGCCTCTTCGGCGTGCCGATCATCCTGTGGGTCTGCGCGATTGCTGCGGTGTTCTGGATCTGGGGCGAGATTCAGATTGGCCGCTGGCGGCGCGAGGAGGACGCGAACACGCGCGAGGGGGACCGCGCCAAGGGCGACGACGGGGAGTGAACGGGCCGCGTCGATCATACCGGCAGCCCCCGCTCCCGCAGCGCCGGGACCAGCACCGACGGGTCCGTGAAATGGATCGCGTCCATGCCCACGGCGCGAGCACCACGGATGTTCTTCTCGCTGTCGTCGACGAAGACGCAGGTTTCGGGCGTGAGCCCGTTGCGTTCCATGAGCAGGCGATAGATCGCCGGGTCCGGCTTCACCACGCGCTCATCGCCCGAGACGACGACATCGGTGAAGCGGCCGAGGAAGGGATAGGCCGGCACAGTGCGCCGCCACTCTTCGCTCGGGAAGTTGGTGATGCCGTAGATCGGGCAACCGGCCGCCTCCAGCGCCTCGAAGACCGCCACGGTCTCGTCGATGGCGTTCGGAATGGTCTCGAGCCAGCGGGCGTAGAGCTGCTCGACGGCCGACGCATAGTCCGGCGCGATCCGGGCCATTTCGGCGACCGCCTCGACTGCGGTGCGGCCCCGGTCGCGCTCGGTATGGAAGGCCATGAAGTCCACGCGCTCGCGAAAAGCCGTAAGCGCCGCCGCGCCGCCCAACACGTCCTCCAGCACCGGCATCGGGTCCCAGCGCAGAAGCACCTGGCCGACGTCGAAGACAACGTTCATTCCGCCGCCTCCCGCGCCGCCGCCGCTGCGGCCTCCGCCTCGGCCCGCAGGCGCCGGATGAGCTGAAGCTCGGACTGAAAGTCGACGTAGTGGGGCAGCTTGATGTGCTCGAGGAACCCCATGGCCTGGACGTTGTCGCCATGGGCAATGGCGAACTCCGCGTCCTGGGCCGGCGCGCCCACATTGTCCTCGCCGAGTTCCTCCCAGCGTAGCGCCCGGTCGACCAGCGACATCGACAGTGCCTTACGCTCGGAATGGCCGAAGACGAGCCCGTAGCCGCGGGTGAACTGGGGCGGCTCGGTCTTGGAGCCGGTGAACTGGTTGACCGTGTCGCATTCGGTCACCTCGATCTCGGCGATGGCGATGGAGAGCCCAAGCTCCGGGATCTCGATCTCGATCTCGACGAGGCCGACGCGCAGTTCGCCCACGAAGGCATGCGTGCGCCCGAACCCGCGCTGCGTCGAATAGGCAAGGCCCAGAAGCCAGCCCTCATCCGCCCGCGCCATCGCCTGCAGCCGCAGCGCCCGTTCGGCCGGGAAGGCCAGCGGCTCGCGGGTCAGATCCGGCGGCTCGGCCTCGCTGGCCGGTACCGGCTCCAGCAGGCTCTCGCGATTGAGAAAGCTCGCCACATGGGGCTTCGGCGCGGGCTCGATGCCTTCCGTGCGCGGCGCCTGGGTTTCCAGCCCCTCAGCCTCCAGAGCGAAATCCAGAAGCCTGTGGGTGTAGTCGAAAGTCGGGCCCATGACCTGCCCGCCGGGGATGTCCTTGAAGGTTGCCGAGATGCGGCGGATCCAGGCCATGCGCGCCGTCTCGACCGGCAGCG
>JBCCLX010000360.1:0-4940 GCA_039026635.1 Pseudomonadota bacterium | reverse complement strand
CCCGGCGGCGAGATCGGATCGGTGGCCGGCGGCTCAGACGCTGGGGTCCAACCGGTTGCCGGGCGCTCGTCGGCGGGATCGACGAGCGGCGCGTCGAGATCCTCGGCAAGGGCCGCCCCGAGGGCCGCTTCGAGGCCCGGCTCGACCTCGATGACATCGATGACCCCGCCTGAGACCGCATCGCGGGCGACAAGACGCTCGAGGCCTCGACGCTCTGAGGTGATCGCGGCGAGCGCCGCCTCGGCCGCAGCGCGATCGCGGCGGGCGGTTGCTGCGGCCTCGGCGCCCGCAGTGGCGGCCGTTGACGCCGTTTCCCGCTCAGCCTCGGCCGCGGCCACAGCCTCCGCCGCTGCCGCAGCCCGCGCCCGCGCCGCCATGGCCTCATCGGCGGTCCGCTGCGCGTCAGCGCTCTGACGGGGTTCGGCTTCGGCCAAGCGATCGCGGTCGGCAGAGGCCCGTTCAGCGCGCGCCTTCGCGTCCTGAAGACCCCGGAGAGCGCTTTCCCGGGCAGCACCGGCCGCGGCCGCCGCACTGGTCGCCGCATCGAGGGCACGATCCGCCTCCGCCTGCGCGGCGACGCCTTCGGCCGCACGCGCCCGAGCGGCCGCGAGCCGCGCCTCGGCACCCTCGGAGGCCCGATCCAGAGCGTCGCGCTGCTCAGCCAGGCGCGCGAGCGCGGCGCTGGCATCATCCGCAAGCCGCGCCTCCCGCGCACGATCCTCTTCCACCTGGGACACAGCGGCGCGCGCGGCCTCGATCTCGGCCTGTGCCGCTTTTTCACGACCCTCGAGCTGCTCGCGCTCGATCATCGCACGCTGACGGACGGCAGCGGCAACCGTTGCCTCTTCGCGCAGGGGCGCGATGGCGGCCTCGGCCTCCGCACGAACAGTCTCGGCACGCGCGGCCTCGGCTTCAGAGGCGGCACGCTTCCGGATCCCGTCGCGCCGGGTTCTCTCGGCCGAGGCGTGGGACGACGCCGCGCGGGCATGGCGGGCCTGAAGGAGCGTCCCTTCCGCTGCTTCAAGGGCGGCGGCGATCTCGCGATACCGCTTGGCCGTCGCGGCCTGCTTCTCAAGGGTCGCGAGCTGTTGGGCCAGCGCCTCGAGCACATCGTCGACACGCGAGAGATTCGTTTCCGCCGCGGAGAGCTTCAAGAGGCTCTCGTGCCGACGTTGATAAAGCCCCGAGATCCCGGCCGCATCCTCCAGGATGCGACGGCGCGCCTTGGGCTTGGCATTGATGATCTCGGCGATTTGTCCCTGACGCACCAGCGCGGGCGAGGTCGCGCCCGTGGCCGCATCGGCAAACAGCATCTGGACGTCACGCGCGCGCACGAGCTTGCCATTAAGGCGGTAGTCGCTGCCCGTATCGCGCCGGATGCGCCGGGCGATCTCGATCACCGGCAGCTCGCGCCAGGCCAGCGGCGCCGTACCGGCCCCATTGTCGATCACGAGCTCCACGGCGGCGCGCGCCCGCGCCGGGCGCCCATCGCAGCCCGCGAAGATCACGTCCTCCATCCCCTCGCCGCGCATCTGCTTGGCGCGGCTCTCGCCCATCACCCAGCGGAGCGCTTCGAGAAGGTTGGATTTGCCACAGCCATTCGGGCCGACGACGCCCGTCAGCCCCTGCTCGATGACCAGCTCAGTCGGGTCGACGAAGGACTTGAAGCCCTCCAGCCGTAGCCTGGTAAATTGCACTGCTCGCGCCCCTTGGAGGCTTTTGGTTGGCAAACAGTGTTGAGGACCTGCGACAGCGAGTCAATCGTAGATCGCTCATTTGGGAGGCGAAGACGCCTCAACCACTATATGTGCCGCTCTCAGCTCGCGAGCGCGGCATCGAGCAGCTCTGAGAAAGCTTGGACGCTGAGGTTGCCGCTCGTCACTTCGCCATTGATCACGAAGGAGGGGGTGGAGCGGATGCCATCGGCTTCGCTCGTCTCCTGATAGCGCTCGACCAGGCTGCGCGCGAAGTCCTCGTCGTTGAGGCAGGCGTCGATGGTGGCGGCGTCGAGACCGTTGAGGCGGCCGACCTTGCGGATCTCGCCTGCGACATCCTCCGAGCCCGTCCAGCGGCGCTGCTGCACCAGGAACTGCTCGATCATCGGGTAGAAGCCGCGCTCACCGCCGCAGCGGGCGACCATCGAGGCCCAGAGGCCGAAACGGTCGAAATAGACCTCACGCACGATGAAATTCACCATGCCGGTATCGATGTACTCATGCTTGATCGTCGGGAAGGTATCCCGGTGAAAAGCCGCGCAATGCGGGCAGGTCAGGCTCGCGTATTCGATCACCGTCACCGGTGCGTCCGGATTGCCGTAGATCACATCGCCCATGATCGGCTCGATATCCTGAGCGCGAGCGAACGGAGCGAAGGGGGTGGCGAGCGGCGCCAAGAGCGCGGCGCTGGCAAGCAGGGTGCGGCGAGTGGGCATAGATCTCTCCTCGTCGTGGCCGGGCGCAGGTAAACCGGCGCCCACGGTCAATTCATCGGGGTCCTGCCGCCTGCCCTGACGCTCAGCTGGCCGAACCATGCCGGTCACGCGCGGGCCCGTCCTCGCCGGTGTCCTCGCCGCGTTCGATCAAGATATAGCCGCCGAGCACAGAAATCGCGTCGCGTAACTCCTCGCTCACGATCCCGTTAGCGGCGCGCGCCGCTTCGTCGCCGGCACGGTCGCTGTGGCGGGCCTCGGCATGCGGTTCGCCGCGCGAAAAGTCCGGCGGAGAGGCGGGGTCGGAAGGCGCGCGTGACACGAAGGCGCCCTCGCCCCTCCGGCTGGCGCGCCGACGCGTCGCGAGCGGGACCGCCTGGGTCACCTTCAGGCCTGTGACATGACGATAGCCGAAGCAGGCATTGACGCGCTCGATGATCTGCGGCGCGCGGTGTTCGACCTCCAGCGCCGCCGGGCCATCCGCCGCGACGATCAGTGTGCAGGCTAGATCACGCCCTCGGCCATGGCTCATGCGCACGGGACGGCAAAGACCGGCAAGCGCCGGCCCCAGGATCTCCTCCCAGCGCAGCAGAACCTCCGGCTCCGCAAAGCCCTGACGCTCCGCCGCGCGGCCGAGGCGCGCGGCGATCCCATGGCCGGCAGCGACAAAGCCACCGCGTCGGCGCGGTGTGGGTACAGGCTGAGGAGGCGCCTCGGCCGCGGCGCCCTGCCGCGGGCGTGATGGGGTCTTGCGGCCGCCGCTGCCCTTGCCCTTCGATGCTGCCATGCGCTTGCCTGTCACTCTCGGGGGTGAGGCCCCGCTCGTTTCGCCGTTGTTCTAGACTTAGGGGAACTGGCCGCGGGCTGACAATCGGGAGGCGGTCACATGGCCCTGGCAGCACGGACAACCGATGGGTTGGACGCACCGACCGCGCAGACCCTGCTCGATTGGTACGACGACCATGCCCGCAGCCTGCCCTGGCGGACGGGCCCCGAGGCGCGGCGCACGGGCGTGCGGCCAGATCCCTATCGCGTCTGGCTCTCGGAAGTGATGCTGCAGCAAACGACGGTTGCCACCGTCACCCCGCGCTTCGAGGCCTTTCTGGCGCGTTGGCCCACGGTCGAGGCGCTGGCGGCGGCCCCGCGTGAAGCGGTTCTCGCGGAGTGGGCGGGGCTCGGCTACTACGCCCGCGCCCGCAACCTGCACGCTTGTGCCGTCGCCGTTGCGGAGGAGCATGGCGGGCGGTTTCCGGAGACGGAGGAGGGTCTGCGCAGCCTGCCCGGCATCGGGGCCTATACGGCCGCCGCCGTCGCCGCGATCGCCTTTGATGTGCCGGCGGCCGTGATGGACGGGAATGTGGAGCGCGTGATGGCCCGCGTCTTTGCTGAGCGCGACCCGCTGCCGGGCGTCAAACTGCACCTCTACGCCCATGCCCTGCGCCTCACGCCCGAGGACCGGCCGGGCGATTATGCGCAAGCCGTCATGGATCTCGGCGCCACGATCTGCACCCCGCGCAGTCCCGCCTGCGGCATCTGCCCTTGGATGACGACCTGCCAGGCGCGGGCGAAGGGGATTGCCGCTGAGTTGCCCGTGAAGGCGCGGAAGGCCGTCAAACCCGTTCGCGCCGGCACGGCCTTCGTCGGCTTCGATCCGCAGGGGCGCGTCGGCACCGTGATCCGGCCGGAGAAGGGGCTTCTGGCGGGGATGCGCGCCCTGCCCTCCACCGATTGGGCGGAGGAGGCGCCACGGGTGACCCCGCCCTATGCGGCCCGCTGGCGCCCGATCGGTGAGGTACGCCACACTTTCACGCATTTTCACTTGAGGCTCGGCGTGATGGTCGCGGCTGTCCCTGTGGTGCCCGCACCCATGACGCTCGAGACCGCGCTCGACGCGATGCCGACCGTCTTTGCCAAGGCGCTGAGGCTGGCGACCTCCGCGGGTTAAGGCTCGGGAAGCCTCAGGCGAGGCCTTCCTGCTCGGCACGGACGCGCTGGCGAAAGATGTCGATGGGCACGAGCGTGCCCCCCTCCTCGACATGCCAGTACGTCCAGCCGTTGCAGGACGGGGCCCCTTCGAGCCGGGCGCCGACCTGGTGGATCGAGCCCGCGATCCCGCCCTCGGGCCCGCTGGCCACCAGCGTCCCATCCGCCCGAACCTTCGCGCGGTGCCGCCCACCGATCGAGACCAGGACCTGGCCCGGTCGGATCAAGCCACGTTCCACGAGCGTGCCGAAGGGGATGCGCGGGGCGGTACGGCGCGCGGTGCTGAGGGTGATGACGCCGGTATCATAGGGATCGACGGCGGCGATCCGGGCGCGGGCGGTGGCGGCATACTCTCGATCCCGCTCGATCCCTATGAAATGTCGGCCGAGGCGTTTGGCGACCGCGCCCGTGGTGCCCGTGCCGAAGAACGGATCCAGCACCGTATCTCCAGGCCGCGTGGTGCCCACGATCACGCGATGGAGGAGCGACTCGGGCTTTTGGGTCGGATGCAGTTTTTCCCCGCTCTCAT
>JBCCLX010000359.1:0-4941 GCA_039026635.1 Pseudomonadota bacterium | reverse complement strand
GGCGGAGTATGACACCTGGGCCCTCGATCCCCGCCGGTTCGGGCCGCATGCCACCGTCGAATGGACGGCGCTGAAGGCGATCGAGGACTATCAGAACGAGTTCCGCTTCCATCGCCCCCATGAGCACCGCCCCGCAGGCCGGCGGGTGCGCACGACACCCCTGACCCCCCTGCTAGAGGCAGCCGGCGCCGAGTTCGGCGTGGTGAACGGCTGGGAGCGCGCGCTCTTCTACAAGCCAAGGCCAGACTTCGCAGAGACCCATTCCTTCGGCTGGTGCGCGAGCCATCCCATTGTCGCCCAGGAGGTCGCCGCGGTGCAGGAGCGCGTGGGCATCATGGAGGTGTCGGGTTTCACGCGCTTCGCGGCGGCGGGCTCGGGGGTGCGGGACTGGCTCGACGGTCTGATGGCCGGCCGCGTGCCGAAACGCGCGGGCAAGGTGGGCCTCGCCTACTTTCTGACGGAGGCCGGGAATGTTGCCGGCGAGGTGACGATCGCGCTCTTGGACGAGACGACGGCCTGGATCGGTTCGGCCGCGGCGGCCGAAATCCACGACCGCGATTGGTTTTCCGAGCGGGTGCCTGCCGAGGGGGGCATCCAGATGACGCCGCTCACCGAGACCCACACGATCTTAGTCGTCGCGGGACCCAGGGCCCGCGATGTGATGGCCGCAGCAGCCCCACGCACGGATTGGTCGGCCCAGGCGTTCCCCTGGCTCTCAGTGCGGCGCGTTCATATCGGCCCCGTCGCGGCCGTGGCGATGTCGGTGAGCTATTCGGGCGAACTGGCCTATGAGATCCACGTCCCCCTGCCCCAGGCCGAGGCGGCTTATCGCGCCGTCATGGCAGCCGGCGCCGCCCATGGCATCACGCATTTTGGTCTCCACGCGGCCGAGAGCATGCGCATCGAGAAGGGTTTTCGCCACTGGAAGGCCGATCTGATCACCGAGTTCGACCCCTTCGAGAGCGGGCTAGACCGTTTCGTGGATCTCGGGAAACAGAGCTTCCCGGGGCGGGCGGCCCTGCTTGCCCGGCGCAACACACCCCCGCGCGGTGCCTTCGTCACGCTTCGGCTGGAGAGCGATCGTGCCCCCGCCCATCCCGGCGATTGCGTGTTGCTGGGGGAGAGGGTGATCGGCTCGATCACCTCCGCCGCTTGGGGCCACAGGGTGGGCGAGAACCTGGCCATGGCCTTCCTCGACCCGGCCCAGGCGCCCAACGGCCGGGCGATGGAGGCGCTGCCGCTCGTCGATGTCCTCGTCCTCGGCGAGCGCCTGCCGGCGCGCATCGTCTCCCCCGCCCGCTACGACCCGGAGATGACGCGCCCACGCGCCTGAGTGGCGCGCCGCTCCTGCCGCCTCCGCCCGCCTATCTAGCAGAGGACCGGGCCTTCTTGACTAACGCGCCTGTGCGCCATACCCGAGAGGCGTCGCGGGTGTAGTTCAGTGGTAGAACGTCAGCTTCCCAAGCTGAATGTCGTCGGTTCGATCCCGATCACCCGCTCCACCTCTCCTCCCCTCAGCGGATCGCGATCACCGATCGGCAAGTTCCTCGGCCAGCAGGCCACGGATCACAGCCGCATCAGCGTCCCGCGTGACGAAGGCTTGTCCGATGGCGCGAGCGAGGATGAAGGTCAGCCGGCCCTGCTTGACCTTCTTATCCTGCGCCATCAGCGCCATCAGACCGTCGGCATCCGGCAAATCGCCGGGGATATCCGCAAGCCGCGTCGGCAGCCCCATCGCGGCCAGATGCGCCGCTACGCGTCCCGGCACCTCTTGCGCACAGAGCCCTAGGCGGGCAGAGGCCTGGAAGGCGAGGCAACAGCCCACCGCGACGCCTTCCCCATGAAGGAGGCGCGCCGAATAGCCCGTCGCCGCCTCCAGCGCATGGCCAAAGGTGTGGCCAAGGTTCAGAAGCGCGCGGTCGCCCCGCTCCTGCTCATCACGCGCCACAATCGCCGCCTTCATGGCGACGGAATGGCGCACGGCTTGCTGGCGCGCGGCCGTCTCACCGGCAGCCAGGCGCGATCCCGCTTCTTCGAGCCAGTCAAAGAAGGCCTCATCCCCCAGAAGCCCGTACTTCGCCACCTCCGCATAGCCGGCACGGAACTCGCGCGGCGAGAGGGTCGCCAGAGCGTCGATATCGGCAAGCACGAGACGGGGTTGATGGAAGGCGCCGATCAGGTTCTTGCCAGCCGGTGCATTGACCCCGGCTTTGCCACCCACCGAGCTGTCGACCTGTGCCAGCAAGCTCGTCGGCACCTGCACGAAACCGATGCCCCGGCGCAGCACCGCCGCCGCAAACCCCGCAAGATCGCCGATCACCCCCCCGCCCAGCGCGAGGATCAGATCGTCCCGCTCCACCTTGAGCGCGAGAAGGGCATCAAGAACCCGGCCAAGCTCGGTCATGGATTTCGAGCGCTCGCCCGCCGGCACGACCACCGCCTCACTCTCGATCCCAGCGCCCGCAAGGGCAGCCTGGAGCGGTGCGAGATGAATGCCCGCCACGGTCTCGTCGGTGACGATCGCCGCGAAAGGACGGGGCAAAAGGGGCGAGAGATGCGTGCCCGCCTCAGCGATCAGCCCCGGGCCGACGAGGACGTCATAGCTGCGCGCCCCAAGGCCCACGGTCACGCGATCCCGCAGCCCCTCGGCGCTCGCCCGGTTCTGGAGCGCCTCAGCACTCGCCACTCCGTCCGTCATACCGCCTCCAAGGTGCCGGGCACGCTCTCCAGCGCTTGCACGATCCGCTCCACCATCGCCTCATGGGCCTGACCCGCCCGGCTCTCAACGGCCAGCCGCGCCTCGGCATAGACCGGATAGCGCGTCTCGATCAGGTCGGCGAGGATGGCGCGCGGGTCGCCTGTGGCCAAGAGCGGGCGATGGCTGCGCCCCGCCGTGCGCGCAACCAGCGTGTCAAGATCGGCCTTCAACCAAACGGAGATGGCGGAGCTGTCGATGAGCGCCCGCGTCTCCGGATCCATGAAGGCCCCCCCGCCAGTCGCCAACACCTGGGGCCCCTCCCCGATCAACCGCGCGATCACCTTGCGCTCGCCGTCGCGAAACGCGGGTTCGCCATGCAACCGGAAGATGTCGGGAATGCTCATACCCGCCGCCGTTTCGATCTCGGCATCGCTGTCGACGAAAGGGGCCTGCAGCCGGCTTGCGAGGCGATGGCCGACCGAGGTTTTGCCCGCCCCCATCAAGCCCACGAGCACGACGGACCGCGCGAGCCGCCAGCCCCGCGAGGGCACCGCGCCGCCCGGTTGGGCGGAGCGCTCCGGGCCGTCCTCGTTCTCATGCGCCTCTGCCATATCCTCTTCAAGCGCCAACGGCCGCCCGGCGCAAGCATCCCCTGCGCCCGCCCCCGCCCTCAGCGCTGCCAATTGCCGACCGAGCCGGCAAAGGCTAATCTCGCGCCCAACGCACGCGCTCAGCAGCGGGCGACACAGTTGGGCATATCGAGCGGCGATCTCGGGCCGACGATCCGGGAGCGCCCTGCCGGCAGCATGCGGGCTAAGGCGCGGGCAGAGCCAGTGGCAGAAGCGCGGGTCAGAGCACGAGCCGGGGCGCGGGCGAGAGCGCGGGCCAGAGCAGGGGCCAGAGCAGGGGCAGAAGCACAGGCGGGGGCATGGGCACGCTTCTAAAATATCTCTTCCGGCTGCTCCTGCTTGGGGCGGTGGCGCTGGCGGGCTATGCGCTCTTCGCCGAACTGCCAGCACCGCGAGAGACCGTGCGGGTGCCGCTCTCGGGCGAGGGCAGCGGCGGGTGACCGTGGCCGCACCGCAAGGGCGCGGGCCCGACAGCCTTGGCGACAGCGCAAGCGCGAATGACGGCAGAAGCGACCGCCTCGGCACCAGTGACGGCTATGCCATCGAGGCCTTCTTGGAGGCCGCCATCGCGGAGCGCGGCGCTGCGGCCAATACCGTCGCCGCCTATGCCCGAGACTTGACGGCTTTCGCGGCGGACTGTCGCGCCGCGGGCCGGCGCCTGACCGAGGCCAGGCGGGAGGATATCGAGGCCCATCTTGCCTCCCTGGCCGCGGAAGGACGTAGTGCCGCCACCCGCGCCCGCCGGCTCTCCGCCATCCGACGGTTCTGCCGCTTCGCCCTCCTCGAGGGCTGGCGCGAGGATGACCCGGCCGCCCGCCTTGAAGGCCCCAAACGCAGCCGTCCCCTCCCAAAGACGCTCAGCACGACGGATGCCGCCGCCCTTCTCGCCGAAGCGGCGCGTCGGGCGGCCGAGGCCAAACCCGGCAGCCCCAGGGCCGCCCGGGCCGTGCGCGATCACTGCATGCTCGAGATCCTCTACGCGACGGGCCTCCGCGTGAGCGAGATGGTGACCCTGCCAGCCGAACCGGCCCTGCGTGGCCCCGACAGCCTGATCGTGCGCGGCAAGGGCGGGCGAGAGCGGCGCGTGGCGCTGACCCCACCGGCACGCGCCGCCCTCGCAGCCTGGGCGCCGCTGCGCCAACCAATCGAGGGCCACCGCACAAGCCTGCGCTTTCTCTTCCCCGCGCGCGGTATCGACGGCCACATCACGCGGCTGACGGCCTGGAATGCCGTCAAATCCCTCGCAGCAGGGGCCGGCCTCGACCCCAGCACCGTCTCGCCCCACACGCTGCGCCACGCTTTCGCGAGCCATCTGCTGGAGGGCGGCGCCGATCTGCGCGCGATCCAACTGCTGCTCGGGCATGCGGATATCGCGACGACCGAGATCTACACCCATGTGCTCGACGCCCGGATGCGGGCGCTCGTGCTCGAGCACCACCCGCTCGCCCAGGATGCGCCCCACGACTGAGTTTGGTGACGAAACCCCAGGACTGAACGCAGCGCGCAAGCCCGTCCGCGCCTCGGGCCGGCGGCGGGAAGAGGAGAGAGGGAAGAGGAGAGAGGGAAGAGGAGAGAGGGAAGAGGAGAGAGGGAAGAGGAGAGAGGGAAGAGGAG
>JBCCLX010000358.1:0-4955 GCA_039026635.1 Pseudomonadota bacterium | reverse complement strand
TCCAAATCGCCCCGCGCCGCATCCAGCTGTTCCTTCAGCTCCCGTGCCGCGCCCAGCTTGGACCGCTCCCGCTCCCAGCGTGCGGTCAGCTCCGCGGACTGCTCCGACAGCGCAGCCAACTCGCCCTTCAGCGTCTCCAGCCGCTCGCGCGAGGCCGCATCGCCCTCCTTCTCGAGCGCCATCGCCTCGATCTGCTTCTGCAGAATGTCGCGATCCAGCGCGTCCAGCTCCTCGGGCTTGCTGTCGACCTCCATGCGCAGGCGCGAGGCCGCCTCGTCCATCAGATCGATCGCCTTGTCGGGCAAAAACCGGTCGGTGATGTAACGGTTCGAGAGGTTCGCGGCAGCCACCAGCGCCGTGTCCGCAATCCGCACCCCGTGGTGAACCTCATACTTCTCCTTGATCCCGCGCAGGATCGAGATCGTGTCGGCCACCGTCGGCTCGGTCACGAAAACGGGTTGGAACCGCCGCGCCAGGGCCGCGTCCTTCTCCACATGCTTGCGATACTCATCGAGCGTCGTCGCACCCACGCAATGCAGCTCACCCCCGCGCCAGCGCCGGCTTCAACAGGTTCGACGCATCCATCGCGCCATCGGCCTTCCCAGCACCCACCAGCGTGTGCATCTCATCGATGAAGAGCACCACCTGCCCTGCCGCGGCCTGGATCTCCGAGAGCACGGCCTTCAGCCGCTCCTCGAACTCGCCCCGATACTTCGCGCCTGCGATCAGCGATCCCATATCGAGCGCCATCAACTGCTTGTCGCGCAGGCTCTCCGGGACATCGCCGTTGACGATGCGCATGGCGAGGCCTTCTGCGATGGCGGTCTTGCCCACGCCGGGCTCACCGATCAGGACGGGATTGTTCTTCGTGCGCCGGCTCAGCACCTGGACCGTGCGCCGGATCTCCTCATCGCGCCCGATCACCGGGTCGATCTTGCCCTCGCGCGCCGCCGCCGTCAGGTCGCGGGCATATTTGTTGAGGGCGTCATAACTGTCCTCGGCACTGGAGCTGTCCGCCGTGCGTCCCTTGCGCAGCGCCTGGATCGCGGCCTCGAGGGCCTTGGGCGTGACACCCGACGATTTCAGCACGGTCGCCGCCTCGGTGCCAGCCGCAAGCGACAGCGCCATCAGCAAGCGTTCAACCGTGACGACGCTGTCGCCCGCCTTCTCCGCGATGCGCCCCGCCTCATCCAGCGTTTTGGCCAGGGCATTGTCCATGTAGAGCTGGCCCTGCCCGCCCGAGACCTTGGGTAGGCGCGCCACGGCCGCGGTTGCGCCGGCCGCCGCCGCCGTCGAATCGCCGCCCGCCCCCTCGATGAGTGATGCCGCCAGCCCGCTCTCGTCCTCCAGGAGCACGGCCAGCAAGTGTTCCGTCGTAAGACGCTGATGACCATCGCGCACTGCCATCGTCTGCGCGTTCTGGATAAATCCGCGCGCGCGGTCTGTGAATTTGCTCAGATCCATTTACCATCCTTTCAGCGCGATCTGATCCCAACGCCCGAGTGCAGCACGTGGGAAATCGCCTGGTAGGGGCCGTGGCAGGGTTTGCCCGCACGCCCGATTTTGCATGTGGTGTGCGCGCAATGCGCCCGCAAGCTCGTCAGTCCGGGCCGTTCAGCAGGGCAACGACAGCCGTTGGGGACGCCCGTCTCCCACCTGGTGCTACCGGTTTTCCTGCCGTCCATCCGCGCGCTCACCTCGTCTTCGGAATTGTGCCGTTTCATCGCTCCAGACCCCACGGAGGAAACGACCATGACACTCTTGAACACTGTCAGCGCCGGGCTCGCCTGTGCCGCGCTCGCCGTCACCCTACTGCCCGCCTCCGGACATGCGGCCGAAGCCGGCTGCGCCCAGGGGCTCACCCCGCTGGCCCAAGCGGCCTGCCTCGGCTCAGCACCCGAGCGGGTCCTGCTGACGGAACCCGTCGGTCTGGACAGCATCTCCGTGCCCCAGCCGCAGACCCCCCTCGACGTGGTCGCCCCGGCGCTGCCGCCGGCTGCACCAGCGGGCGCTCTACCCACGAAAGCGCCCGTGCCCAATATGCGAGAGGAAGGGCGCCTGCTCGCCATGCCGGCACCCACCGCCTTCTCTGCCGACAGCGTCGTGGACCTGCGCGCAACCGGTGCCGCCGCCCTTCCCGCCGGCAGGGCCATCTACGCCCCCGTTATTCCCGGCAGCCTGCCGGAGCTCGGTGAAACCTCTCGCCACCCATAGCCGTCGGGACAGCCTCTGCTTGCTCGCCCCCCTGCTCTTCGCCAAAAGAACGCGAGGCAGCGGGCGGGGAGGCTGACATGGCGCCGGGTTTGGGCAAGACGGAGGCGGCGCTCGGCGAGGCGACCGCTGAGAAACTGGCTGGCGAGAAACTGGCTGACGAGAGATTGATCGTCGCGCTCGATCTGCCCGACGCGCTGGCCGGGGAGGAGATGGCCGATCGGCTCGGCGATGCCGTCGGCTTCTACAAGATCGGCCTCGGCATGCTCACAGGCGGCGGCCTGGCCCTCGCCATGGCGCTCAAGGAGCGGGGCAAGCGCGTCTTTCTCGACATGAAGCTCTTCGACATCGGCGCGTCCGTTGAATCCGCCGTCCGCGGGCTCGCTGCTTTCGATCTTGATTTCCTGACGGTTCATGGCGACCCGCATGTCGTACGCGCTGCCCTGCGTGGGCGCGGTACGGCCTCGACCAAGATCCTGGCCGTCACGGTGCTGACCTCGCTCGACCGGAGCGACCTTGACGCGATGATGATCGAAGAGGGTGAAGTCGGTGCCATTGCGGTCGAACGGGCGCGCCGGGCCCTGGCCGCCGGGGCCGATGGGGTGATCGCCAGCCCCCAGGAGGCCGCCGCCATTCGCGCCCTGCCCGAGGCTGCAGGACGGCTGATCGTCACCCCCGGCGTCCGCCCGATCGGCGCCGCGGCCGGTGACCAGAAGCGCATCGCCACCCCGGCCAGCGCGCTCGCCGCCGGCGCCGATCACGTCGTCGTCGGCCGCCCCGTCTGGGCCGCAGACGACCCCGCTGCCGCCGCGCGTGCCATTCTTGTGGAAATCTCCGCCGTCTGAACGGTGCTCACGCCGCTGGAGCACGCCGCTGCGCCGGGATAGACTGACGCGCGATCTGCGTGCCCGAAAGGAGGCGCCACGCTCGCGAGGAGACCCGGCCCATGCCCGCCCTCTGCCGCGCCTGCTTCACCTGGCATGAGACTGCTCCCGGTGGAGCCGTCCCCCGCTGCCCTGCCTGCCAACACCCGGGGCTCACGGTCCATCCAGAACTCGGCCGCCTCGCCATTGCCCATGTGGATTGCGACGCCTTCTACGCCGCGGTGGAGAAGCGCGAGGACCCCTCGCTCGCGGACCTTCCCCTGATCGTCGGCGGCGGCCGACGCGGTGTCGTCACCACCTGCTGCTACATCGCGCGGATCCATGGGGTGCGCTCGGCCATGCCCATGTTTCAGGCGCTCAAGCGCTGCCCCGATGCCGTCATCTTAAAGCCTCGCATGGAGCTCTATGTCGCCGTCAGCCGCCAAGTGCGCGCCTTGATGGACGCGCTCACGCCGCTGGTCGAGCCGCTGTCCCTCGACGAAGCCTTCCTCGACCTCACGGGCACCGAACGGCTTCTCGGCGCGCCGCCTGCGCTCAGCCTTGCCCGTCTCGCTGCACGCATCGCCGAAGAGATCGGCGTCACGGTCTCGGTCGGTCTCAGCCACAATAAGTACCTGGCCAAGCTCGCCTCAGATCTCGACAAACCGCGTGGCTTTGCCGTGATCGGCAAGGCCGAGACCGAGGGTTTTCTCGCCCCACTACCGGTCAACCGGATCTGGGGCGTCGGTCCGCGCTTCGCAGCCCGGCTCGAGCGAGATGGCTTTCTGACGAACGCCGATCTGGCCGCGGCGGGACCGGACCGACTGAGCGCGCTTTACGGCAGCAACGGTGCCCGCCTCGCGCGCCTCGCCATCGGACAGGATGACCGTCCGGTCGATCCGTCGAGCATGCCGAAGAGCATCTCGGCCGAGACGACCTTCGACGAGGATACGAGCGATCCCGAAGTGCTGGAGGGTCATCTCTGGCGCCTCGCCGTGCGCGCCTCCGACCGGGCGAAGGCCAAGGGCATCACGGGCGCCAGCGTCGCTCTTAAGCTCAAGACCGCCCGCTTTCGCACCCTCACGCGGCAGACGCAGCTGAACGAACCGACGAGCGCCGCTGAGGTTCTCTATGAGGCCGGGCGCCATCTCCTGGAGCGCGCCCTCGCCGAGGGGCCGTTCCGCTTGATCGGGATCGGGTTTGGCGCCCTCGGTGGGGAGGCTCAGGCCCAGGCCGGATTGCTGGATGATACCCGCGCGGCGCAGCTGCGCGCCGAGGCCGCCACCGACAGCATCAGAGCGCGTTTCGGGCGCGACGCGATCATTCGAGGGCGCGCACTTCGATAGGATTCGCACCATTCTCGATCAAACGCACCGCCCTCATTTGGGACAGGGCTGCGGAGCGTTGGCGCGGATATGGGCAGCTGTCGCAGGAGGATGACGGTATCAGGCGTTCGCATGGGCATTGCTGCGCAGCATGAACTCTTTTCGCATTTGCACACTTGCTTCTGCTGCGCTGCACACTTACCTTTTTCAAAGCGACACTCCGGTGTCGCCGCCCTTCCTGGGCGTTTCCTCCCTTAGACTTGGGCCGGGGTAACCCGGCCTATTTTTTTGGGGTCTCGCGCAGCGCCGAATGCCGCTACTCAGCGGCGACGCTGTCGATCCGAGCAGGCCGGATCAGGGCCGCGACCACGCGGGCAAGGGTCTCCTGCAGACTCTCAAATCCCGGCAGCGGCTCGAGCGTCCGCCCATCCAGATAGAGCGCGCGATTGATCTCGATCTGCACGGCTTCGATCCCGCGCGAGGGCCTGCCATACCGCTGCGTGATGTAACCGCCCGCAAAAGGGGCGTTCCTCGCCACCAAGAAACCCTCACGCTC
>JBCCLX010000357.1:0-4973 GCA_039026635.1 Pseudomonadota bacterium | reverse complement strand
TCGGCTGTTCGAGCAGCGTCGGAGGTGTCTCGCTCGCCCGCGGCTCTTCCATCAGCACCGCCAACCCCCGTTCGGCGAAGGTCTGCTCGATCTCGGCAACACGATCGGAGGGGACCCAACCCTGGACGGCGAAGAGATCGGGATCCTGCAGGGTCTGCCGGTCGGCAAAGGCTCGCTCGGCAGCAGTCTCAGCCTCCGACAGATTGGCGCGCAACAGCGTCAGATACCGTGTCAGGGCCATGCGCTCGCCCAGCAGCGTCTCGACCTCAACCTCGGTATCCTCAAGCTCCGCCGCCAGGCGAGACGCCGGCTTCGATCCCAGATGGGTGCGAGAGATGGGAAGCAGATCCGGCTCAGGCTCTTCGGGTGCGAGCACGACGACATAGGCGAAGCGGGCGTCCCGCCCCACGATCTGCCAAGGAAGGCGCACGGCCTTCAGCGCTGCGCGATGCTTGAGCGGGAGTTGGTAGAACCAGAGGCGCTGGCCGGCGAGGCTTTCGAGCGGTGGGAACTCGATATCGCCCCAGGGGCGCATCCGGCTCAACCGCTCGGCAAGCGCGTCCCGACGATCGCGTGCGACGCGGAGCGCATCCTTCAGATGCAGCACCCTCGAGACAAAGGCCTGGACGTCGAAATTCGGATCGCTGCGCACCTGTCGGCGGGGCTTGGGCACCACGGCCAGAAAGCGCAGGGCTTTGTAAGCCTCCTCAGCCTCGCGATCGACGCGGTCCTCCGGTTCCGCCTCGCCCGGGTTGAGCGGGAGCAGATGCATCACCCCCGCCTCCTGCAGGCCCGCCAAGGTGGCATCATGCTCGGCCGCGGGACCGATCAGCGTCAGCTTCTTGAGCGCCGCGATGCTCATGCCACCGCCCTCTTGCGCTTGGCGAGCTTCGAACGCGTGACGGCGCTGGTCTGCTCATCGCTCAAGTAGATGCGGATCTTCTTGATGTTGGCCCGGGCGTTGGGGATCAGCACCTTGTCGAACAGGTTCACCCGCTGCGTGATAGTGTCGACCGCCTTGGTGAGCAGCGCGACGCGCTGGCGCGCCACCTGCACCTTAAGCCGCGCGGTCAGCATATCGTGCAGGAGGATCGCCACCTGATCCACCCAATGCGGCAGCACCATGGGCGAGTAAGGACGGACCGCGACCTCGATCTTGTCGAGGACGGGCAGCTTCGTGCCGACGACGTTCTCCTCGCCGAGGTGGTAATCGACGAGCTCCACCAGACCGGACAGGTCGATATCCCGATTGCCAAGCATCGGGACCTCCCGGCCGACACGGGCCGCCAAGGCGTCGACCTCCGCCTGCAGACGCGCAACTTCAGCCACAGCCTTCGCCTTCTCTCCCATCAGCTGCTGACGCTTGAGATCGAGCGACGGCAAGAACCGCTCATAGGAGCGCAGCTGCGTCTTCTCGCGCGCCAGCGAGGACTTATTGAGCTGCAACCGCGCCATTTGGCACCTTTGGGAAGTATTTTTCGACCAGCGCTTTCTTCATAAGCAGCTGCTCGGCCGAGAAGCACTCGGCGAGCGTCTGCCAGCATAGATCCAGGGCCTCCTCGAGCGGGATCGAGACGTTGATGTCCATGAACCGCTCACGAAAGCGCGCGCCGAATTTGAGGACCTGGCGATCATAATCCGAGAGTTCGAAGGCCATCGCCTGCTTCTGCGCGGCATCGCGTGCTTCGGAGTAGAACCGGATCATCGTGTTCATGATCTGGCTGTGATCTTCGCGCGTAACCTTGCCGATGACATTCTGTTTGAGGCGCGAGAGGCTGCCAAACGGGTCGATCACGCCTGAATGGAGGTAGAACTGGCCTTCCGTGATGTAGCCCGTGTTGTCTGGCACCGGATGGGTCACGTCATTCCCGGGCATCGTCGTCACCGCCAGAATCGTGACGGAGCCGCCCTTGGCATAGTCGCAGGCTTTCTCGTAGCGCCGCGCAAGCTCGCTATAGAGATCGCCCATATAGCCACGGTTCGAGGGCACGCGCTCCTGGCTGATCCCGACCTCCTTCATCGCATCGGCATAGGCGGTCATGTCGGTGAGCAGAACGAGGACGCGCTTACCCTCCTCCACAGCAAACTTCTCAGCCACCGCCAGAGCCATGTCCGGCACGAGGAGACGTTCGACCAGCGGATCGGAGGCCTGATTGACGAACATGATCGTGCGCGCGAACACGCCGGCGTCTTCGAAGGATCGGCGGAAGGTGTGGAAGTCGTCGAAGATCAGGCCCATGCCGCCGAAGACCACGATATCGGCATCGGCCTGGATCCCGATCCGGGCGAGGAACGGATTAAAGGGCTCGCCGGAGACGGAGAAGATCGGGATCTTCTGGCTCTCCACCAGGCAGTTGAAGATATCGATCATCGGCACATCGGTGCGGATCATCCGTTTCGGCACCACCCTTTCGACCGGGTTCACCGAGGGCCCGCCGATATCGTGCCGAGGCTCGGACGACAGATCGGGCCCACCATCGATCGGTGTTCCAGCACCGTCGAAGACCCGACCCAAAATGTTCCTCGAATAGGGCGCCTGCATGGGGTGACCCAGAAAGGTCGCCGTCGCGCCGGTGGAGATGCCCTTGGTCCCGGAGAAAACCTGAAGAGAGACGGTTTCTCGATCAAGATGGATGACCTGCGCCAAGGAGCGCGCGCCATCGACACTTTCGACCACAGCCAGATCGCCGAACCGGACAGCGCTGTTGTTGGCGGCATTGGCCGGAACATAGACCTTCAGAGTGTCACCAACGATTTCGAGCACGCGTGAGTATCGGATCAGATCACGAACCATGGGGACAGCGCCTCGTCTCGTTGCCGTTGGGGAAGGCGTTCGGGCAGTAGCTGATTGTTTTATCGATGAAAATTTTTTGCTGCCGCCTTGGTCGAGATCAAGGTTACGCGTCTCATCTTGAGGGTGCCGGGCCGCAGAAGGGCCCGGAGCGACACGAAGATCAGAGTGGCGCGCGCTCCAGGCTCACATCGCTGTCATCGCCGGGCACGTTGATATGTTCGAGGATGTCACCTGGCTGACAGTCGAGCGCCGTGCAGATGCGGTCGAGCGTCTCGAAGCGGACGCCCCGCGCCTTGCCGGCGCGCAAGAGCGAAACGGCCTGCTCGGTCATCCCGATCTGCGCGGCCAACTCTTTGCCGCGCATCTTCCGGCGCGCGAGCATGACGTCGAGGCGCACGACGATGGCCATACCCGCGCCCCGGTCACACGATCGACGCGCTGTCTTCGGAGAGTTCGGCGGCCTCAGTCAGCAGCCAGCTCACCGCGAGGAGCAGCAGGCCGATCAGCGCCGCCAGCAGACCGTCGCTCGAGAACGCGATGCTGAGCGCACGCTCGCCCTCGCCACGCTCCCATGTCATTGCCATCGAGGCGCCTGCCTGGGCAAAGAGGTTGAGACCGAGGCCCAGCAGCAGCGCGAAGGCGAAGTCCTGCAGCCGGGCCGCCCCCTCTCGCGTGAGGGTCATGCCCGCGGCGAGCAGGCCGAAGAGCCCTGAGAGGCGCAGGAGGCCCCAGGCGATGATCGCGACCGGCGGCAGGCTCACGAGGCCCCCGAGCACGCGAAACGGCAGCGATGGGAGCGGCCCATCGCCATAACGGATCATTGTGAGGAGCGCATCGACACTCCATACCGCCACAACGGCAACGGGGAGGCCGATCGCAATCACAATGCACCCCAGGCGCCCGATCCAGCCGACGATGGCAAAGCGACGTTGGCGCCAGTTTACAGTCCGGTTCATGAGTATCTCCTTGATTGAAATCAACGTGAAAGTTTAATTTATCAGCGTCAAGCTCTAAGTGAGCATTCATCACTCGGCGGGTCTCGCGCTGCCCGAACCTGCCTCGAAACGCAAGGGAGCCCTGCCATGCCAAGAGTGCCCAGCGCCCTTACGACCCTGCTCGCCACGGTGCTGGGGAGTGCTGAGGCGACGGCGCAACAGGGGTCGATAGCGGACCCATCCCCCACCGTAGCGCCCGCCCTTTCCCCTGCGATCGCCGTGGAACGCTTGTTCGTCGAGAGGCCAATCCCAGCCGCGTGGTTCACAGGCGACTTCGTCGCCGCCGTGCCGCCCGATCAAGTCGGCGCCATCGTTGCGGGATTGGTGGCGGACTTCGGGGCCCTGGTTGAGGTCGACCTCGAGAAGGGCGTTGGTACGGTGGCGCTCGAGCGAGCCTCAGTGCCCGTCACCGTCCATCTCGACGCGGGGGGCCGGATCGCAGGCCTTCTGTTTGGACCGCCTGTGCCAACCGCTGCAGATCCCACGGCGATCGCCGATCAGATTGCGGAGGCAGCGGTGGGTAGCGCGGCTGTGCTCGCGCTCGTTGATGGCGTATCAATCGTTGCGCGCCATGCTGATCGCCCCATGGCCGTGGGCTCGGCCTTTAAGCTCTTCGTGCTCGCCGCCTATGAGGCCGCCATCGCCGATGGACGGCTGGCGCGCGACCAGGTGGTGACGCTGCTTGAGACCGACCGCTCGCTGCCCTCTGGCGTACTCCAGACCCTGGCGCCTGGCACCCCGGTGACGCTGGAGGTTTTGGCAGGCCTGATGATCCATCAGAGCGACAACACCGCGACGGATGCCTTGATGCGCGTGGTCGGCCGCGATGCGGTGGATGCCGCCATGCCACGGGGCGCACCAACGCTGACGACGGCCGAGCTCTTCAAGCTGAAGACCCAAGGGGACGGCGCGCGCCGTCAGGCCTTTGCCGCCGGGGACGAGGCTGCGCGTCGCACCATCATCGATGCCCTCGCCAAGCTGCCCCTGCCTGCTCCGCATCAGATCGAGACAGCGGCCACCTGGCGGGAGGCCGAATGGTTCGCAACGCCGCAGGAGCTCTGCACGGTGCTGCTCGCGCATCGCGCAGCACCGGCCCTGGGCGGCGCGCCCAATCCGCTGGTGGCGCAGCACGACTGGCCGTGGACGGGCTTCAAGGGCGGCTCCGAGTTCGGTGTCTTGGCGCT
>JBCCLX010000356.1:0-4986 GCA_039026635.1 Pseudomonadota bacterium | reverse complement strand
GCGAGTTGTTCGGCCAGCGTCGCGATCCTCAGCGGCTTTGAGAGACGCGCTTCGAACCCGGCTGCGATGAAGCTGTCGGCCTGGCTGGTGAAGGCATGGGCCGTCACGGCCAGGGCCGGACGCTCGGGGATCCCCAGAGCACGTTCTCGCCGCCGGATCGCCTGCAGGGTCGCCACCCCATCCATCACGGGCATCGAGATATCGAGCAGATAGGCATCGAAAGGCTCCGTGCCGATGGCCTCGACAGCGGCGGCCCCGCTCTCAAACCGTCTGCAGCTGCAGCCAAGATGGGTGAGCAATTCGCCCAGGATCGTGAGATTGGTGAGATTGTCATCGGCGGCCAGCAAGGTGAGGCCGAGCGGGTCGGGCGCGCGCTTAGGCCCCCGCGGACGCCGCGCCGGGGAGGCGCCGCTTCCAAGAGACGCCATCGCAGACAGCGGCTCGCCCATCACACCATCGGGCCTGATCACCCCGCGAGCGCCGCCCTCGAGATCGATCGCATGACCGGCGATCCCGGGATCGAAGCCGCCCTGGCTCCCAGCATCGGGTCCGTTCGCGGCCGGCTCGTCAGAGGACCAGGTCCCGTAATCCGGCGCCTCCCCCCCCATCCTGGGGGCCGATGCACCAGAGACCGGGAGACGCGGCGCCTCATCGGCCGCACCGGCGTTGTCGGCGACCGCCAAGGGCACGGTGATCGTCACATTCGTGCCCTCCGCCGGAACGCTGGCCATCTCGACGGTGCCATCCATTAGGCGCAGCAACCGGTGCACGATGGCAAGGCCAAGACCCGTGCCGCCATAGCGGCGGGTGATATCGTCATCCGCCTGCACGAAGACGTCGAAAGCGCGCTCCAGTTCCTCAGCCGTCATCCCGATGCCGGTGTCGCGCACTGTGATGCGCAGGGGCCCGTCATGGGGGTTGCTGAGCTCGATCCGGATCGCGCCGGTCTCGGTGAATTTGGCCGCGTTCCCGACGACGTTCGTCAGCACCTGCATGAGCCGCATCGGATCGCCGAGGCGGGTCGGCCCGCCACCCTCCGGGATCACCGAAAGCTCGAAGCCGATCCCGCGCGCGGCGAGGTCGCGCTTGTGCAGATCCGCCGTGTCTTGGATCAGCCCGAGCGGATCGAGGGCACGCTCTTCCAACGAGAGGGCGCCGGCCTCGATCTTCGAGAAATCCAGCACGTCGTTCACGATGTGCAGCAAGAGCCGCCCCGACCGTTCGATCACGCCGGCAAGCTCTTGGGACTCGCCCTCCCCAATCCGCTGGCGCAGCAGCTCCGCCGCCCCGATGATCCCGTTCATCGGCGTGCGGATCTCATGGCTCATCGTTGCCAGGAAACGCGTCTTCGCCTCGCTCGCCGCCCGCGCCTTGCCAGCCAGCCGGCGCGCCATCTCCTCGCTCCCCGCCAGGCGTGCGGTCACGAGCTCCTCATGACGCAGTGCCGGACGAAGCGCGCCGTACCAGAGGCCCAGCAGGACCATGAGCACGATCGGCAGGGCGAGAGCCTGAATGGTCGACACCACCACGACCAAACGTGACGACACCCGATCATACGAGTCGATGATCGTCAGCAGATCGACGCCGATATCGGCGCCGCTCTGGGCGGCAATCGTGCTGGCGGCAATCTCACGGTCGAGCTGCGACTGCGCTTCGAGCAGGTGGCGCGTTGTACGGATCAAGAGCTCCGTGCGCCGCACCAGGGCCCTGTAGGCCTCCTCCTCCGCTTCGCGAAAGAGGTCCGCTGTGAAGACTGAGACGGCGTTACTCAGCTTAACCGGTTCGCGCTTGCCCGTCTTCTCGAGCATAGCGATGCTATTCAGAAGGCCGAGATCGACGACGCGCCGCTCCTGGGCCGTGAGCGGCTGCAGTGTCCGAAGCGCCAGCGTCTCGAGCCGCGCCACCTCCAAGCGCAGGCGAAAAACCGCCGCCGTTTCCTCACGGATCTTCTGCTCGGCGCCGGTGAGGTGCTTTTCGGAGAGTATGATCATGGCGCTGGCGGCCAGCAGGACGATGCCCGAGAGCCGGAACACGCCCATCAGGCGCGAGCGCCGTTCGCCCGCTTCCCGAAACACACCATCGTCTTGATCAGACCCAGCCATGCCCGCCGAAGCGTCCCCTCGCACCTGCCGTGCCCCAGCCCAAACGCAGCGTGCTGCACCCGCAAACGCTACGGCAAACGCGTGAACGACCTGGTACTCTGGCGCTGAAGATATCCCCCAATCCCTCTCATTTACTTAGCGTCCTGGGCGATTTCCGTCGATCCTGCGTGGATTTGAACGCCGTTCTAGAGGCTTAGAGCGGCTTCCAGCTGTCGGCGCGACGGGGCGGAATGGTTATCGAAAGACGCACGGAGACGCGCCATTGATCGCGATTCGCCGGACTGAGATGGTCGGGCCGGTGGTCTGGGATCTCGCCTCCAGCAACGGGCGCGAGAGTGGACCGGCATCGAACCTTCGAGCACCGCATCGTCGCGTAGCGCGCGACAGCGCTCGGCAGATCGAGGCCGGGCGCTGCGCGACGGACCGGCGGGCGGCCCGTCTCGAGCGTCACGCGAGGCCGGCGCTAATCAGCCTCCGCCGCTCCAGTCAGCCCAAAGACGGTCGTGAGACGGGCGAGCGCGCCGGGTGGGTCTTCGTCCACGCTGCGCACAGGCGCGACACAGGCATCGAGCGGATCGAAGAGCGCCTCCCAGGCCGCCCGGCTCCGGGTCGCAAAGCGCTCCTTCAGCCCGGCGCGAGCCTCCGCCCATCCCGCGCGATCTGCCATGAGCCCCGAGAGAGCGGGCCACTCCAAGGCATCGGCCAGGATCGCGATGAACTTCGGCTCCAGCGCGCCCACGGCCATCCAGCCGCCATCGGCCGTCTCGTAGACCGCATAGGTCGGCATGCCCCCGCCGAGGCTCTGTCGCCAGGCCGCACTCGGATGCCCACGCAGCGCCGTGGCCGCCGCGATATCGCTCATCAGATACCGCACCCCTTCGGTCATCGAGAGATCGAGCCGCGTGCCCTGACCCGTGCGCCCGCGCGCGTGGAGCGCGCCCAGGATGGCGGTGACGGCCATGGTGCCGCCGGCAGCGTAGTCGGCCACCAGATTTTGCGGGATCACCGGACGGTCACTAGCGTCGCGCACGAGGTCCAGAAATCCGGCACGCGCGATGTAGTTGATATCGTGCCCCGCGCGATCCGCGAGGCTGTGTCGACTGCCATAGCCACTGATCTCGCAAAGGATCAGGCGCGGGCAGCGCGGGGATAGCGTCTCCCAACCGAGGCCGAGCGCCGCGAGCTTGCCCGGTCGCATCTCCGAGATCAGGACATCCGCGTCATCGAGGAGGACTAGGAGCTGCTCTCGCCCCTCTGCGGTCTTGAGGTCGAGCGCCTTGCGCTCCTTGCCCCGCTGCAGCGCATCGCCGGGGCCGCCGCGGGCGCCGAGCAGCGGGTCATCCGCGTCCCCCGCATAAGCCGGCCCGCCTGCCACCGCAGGGTTGCTGACGGCGATCACCTGCGCGCCCATCTCCGCCAGCATCATCGATGCATAGGGGCCCGGCGCGTTGACCGAGAGATCCACCACCTTGATGTCCGACAGCCAATCCATCCGCCCCTCCGCGCCTGCTCTGCCTCACCGCCCTTCTCGCCCGTCCCAGGCCAACGGACCAGAGGGCGGACGGCGCACCGCTGGGGTGTGTCGTTTCGCGGGCCTCTTTCATGAGGATGGCGCCTTGGTATCTGAGCATTCCTGCACGAATGGCGCCGTTAACGCGCTCCGACCGGCCTCCTATCTGTGATGCCTGCCCGACCAACCCTGCGGGCGGCCGAAGGGAGAAAAGCGCCATGACCGAAGATAGAGCCCCCGCAGCGGCGCCTGTGGACATCGCCTTCAGCCCCGCCGTGCGCGCTGCTCAAGCCCGGAAGGGGTCCGCAAAGGCCTATGCCGACGCGCAGATGGCCGACAGCATCACGCCGGATCTCGCCCGCTTCATCGAGACCCGCGACAGCGTCTACCTCGGCACCGCCGGTGCGGACGGCCAGCCCTACATCCAGCATCGCGGGGGCCCGCCGGGCTTTCTGAAAGTGCTCGACCCGAAAACCATCGGCTTCGCCGATTTCCGCGGCAACCGGCAGTACATCAGCATGGGAAACCTGTCGGAGAACCCGAAGGCCTTCCTGTTCCTGATGGACTATCCGACCCGATCACGAGTGAAGGTCTGGGGAAGGGCGCGGTTTGTGGAGGATGACGCAGCGCTCATCGCGCGCCTGATGCCTGAGGACTATCGCGCCCGGCCCGAGCAAGCGCTGCTCTTCGAGGTGACGGCCTGGGACGCCAATTGCCCTCAGCACATTCCCCAGAAGGTGGAGATCGAGGCCGCCCGCGAGATGATCCGCGAACGCGATGCCCGTATCCGAACGCTGGAGGCGACCATCGAGGCCCTCAGCGGGCCCCAGGCTGGTAGCTGACCCTAGGGCTTTAACACGGGCTTCGACGAGCGCTCCAATCAAGGCTGTTTCAGAAGAACGACCAAGCCATGACAGGGCTTTGACAACCCCAGAGTGTGCCAGCATAGTCCCCTGACCACACGAACCGGGCTTCAGACCTGGCGTGACGAGGAGGGAACATCGTGACGGCACAGCAGGGCTTCGGCCCGGTTGCTGTGGGGGCCTATCTGCGCGGTGGCGACCCGCATCCCTCCGGCTTTCGGGATTTGCTGATCGAGGGCGGCTCATGACCCTCAGTCTCGATCACGTCACGCTGGTCAAGGAAGGCCGGCCCTACATCTATGAGACCTCGCTGACCCTGGAGCGCGGCACGATGAACGTGCTCCTGGGCCCAACGCTCTCGGGCAAGACCTCGATGATGCGGCTGATGGCAGGGCTCGATGTGCCGACGTCGGGCCGGGTTTCCTGGGACGGCGCAGACGTTACCGGCGCGCGGGTGCAGACGCGTGACGTCGCCATGGTCTACCAGCAGTTCATCAACTACCCGGCGATG
>JBCCLX010000355.1:0-4987 GCA_039026635.1 Pseudomonadota bacterium | reverse complement strand
CGCAATCGGCCCGAGCGCCAAAGCTGTACATCATGGCCGTCGAGAGATTGCGGGGGCCGGACCACATGGCGATGTTCATAGGCTCGCCCTCAGATCGTCGCGCGCCCGCAGCGGAGCCCACCGCTCAGCATCCGCCAGCCTTGGGCAGACGCAGACCGCGCGGAGCGGCGGGGCGCGTTCCAGCCAGAGCTCGTCCCGCACAGCGGCACCATCCAGTTCCACCGACACTCCCGCCCCCATGACGTCCCTCCCTGCTCTCTGGCGCGAGCCTAGGACCAAGGCCGGCCGCGCGCCAAGCGTGGCGGTGGTCCGCGGGAGATCTGTGCACCGCCGCGCAGCCGCCCTTTGCCCAAGTCTTGGCCATTGTGCCGACGCTTAGGCTGTTGCACTGTCAGCAGGCGGAAAGAACTTTCAAACCGGAGGCTAGAATGGCCCTTCGCTCCCGCAGGATCGCTCTGGCGGCGGCGCTTTTTCAGCCTGGCGGCAAGATCGGGGCTGTCCTCCTCGCCGGCCTCCTGCTCCTGCTCACCGCCCCGCTCCACGCCCAGGAGACGCAAAGCGAGGAGGCGCCCGAGCAGGAGCAAGGGATCGAGCCGCCGGATGCGCGGGCGCTCCTGCGCGCCTCGGCCGAGTTTCTGGCCGCGCAGCAAACGTTCTCCTTCTCCTGGTTCGTCAGCTACGACCTGATCACCGAGGACGAGGAGAAACTCACTTTCCTCAGAAGCGGCAGCAGCCTCATGCAGCGCGACGTGGGCTTCTATTTCGAAGCCGAAGAGGGGGATCGGCTGCGTGAGTACCGCTATGACGGGGAGGTCTTCAGCGTCTATGCGCCGGAGGACCGGTTCTATGCCGCGGCCTTCTTCGACGGCGGGTTCCGGGCGCTGGTCGAAGCGCTGCGCAACCGCACCGGTCTGATCCTACCGCTCTGGTCGATGCTGGCGGAGGATGCGCCGGAGCGGCTGCTGAGCGGGACGGCCAAGGCGGCCTACGTGGGCTTTACCCGCGTGGGCGGGATCGACGCGCATCACTTGGCCTTCAGCGCTCCGGCGGAGGAGGGCAAGCCGGCGGAGGACTGGCAAGTCTGGGTCGCCGCCGATGACGACGCGCCGCTGCCACTCGTGATCATCGGGACGGATCGTGCGACTGTGGGCTGGCCCACCTATCGCGCCCATTTCATCGGCTGGGATCTGGCGCCAGAGGTCGACCCAGAGATCTTCGCCATCTTCCCCGATGACGATGTCACCTTGGTGGCCATGCCAGAGCTCGTGCCGGCGCTGGACGGGCGCCACGGGGGTGATGGGGGCGATGGGGGCGATGGGGACAACGCTCCCGCGCCGCAGACCGATGAGCCAGCCCCCGCCGAGGAGGCTCAGCAATGATCCATAGCATCCGGCTCATGGCGCTTTTGGCGGCTCTCTCCCTCTTCTTCGCACTGGGGCCCGCACCGTCTCGGCTGCTGAGCCAGGGCCCCGCGGTCGAAACCGCCGAGGCGCGGCCTGGGGGGCGCGGCGGGGGCTTTCGAGGAGGCGCGCGGATGCGGCCCTCGGGCGCACGTGCGCGACCCGCCAACCGGGCACGGCCCCGCCCCAACATTCGCCCGAGGCCCAGCACGAGACCAGCCACGAGACCCCGGCCGAACAGGCCCGTCGCCAGCGCGCGACCCGCAAGGCCTGCGACGCGTCCCGCCCTGCGTCCTGGCAGACCGGCCGTGCGGCCCGGTCGGCCGGCTGTTCGGCCCGGTGTGCGTCCCGGCGTGCGGCCCGGTCGGCCGGGTGGCGTGCGGCCGCCGATCGCGGGACGCCCGCCGCATTGGCGTCCGCCCCACTGGCGCCCGCCGGGCTGGCGTCCCCCGCCCTATCGCCCGCCCTATGTCCGCCCGCCTCACTACATCTGGGGGCCCTATTACTACTACCCGAGCTGGGGCTGGTACTTCACGGCGACACTCGCAGCGGGTGCCACGCTCGCCTATGTCGCGACCTTGCCTGAGGATGAGGAGTGCGAGCGCGTCGTCTCCGAGGGCGAGACGCTCTATGTCTGCGACGGGGTCCTCTATCGCTCGACGCTCTATCGGGATGAGCAGGTCTATGAGATCGTCTCCGAGCCCGATGAGGTGGTCGAGATGCCAGAGGGCGGCGAAGCGGCAACGGCCGCGGCACCCGAGGCGGCAGGCGGCTTCCTACAGCTGACAACGCCGCGGATGCGGGGCGATGATGTCCTGGCCCTGCAGCGGGAGCTCTCAGCCCGCGGCTATGAGCTGGGCGTTCCCGATGGCGTCTTCGGCCCGGCCACGGACCGCGCCTTGAAGGCGTTCCAGGAGGATCAGGGCCTGCCGCCCTCCGGCGTGGTCACGGACGACACGGCAACGGAGCTTGGGTTTTAGCGCGGCGCTGGCGTCGCGCCGATCGGCCCGAAGGTCCGGCTCGACCGGACCAGCCGGCCGATGGGCCAAAGACGCCCTGCTCGAGACCGCCCCTACCGCGAGAGGGTGCTCCACTGGCCCTCGGTATGCATCGCGCGCTGTAGGGCATCCTGCAGCGTGGCCGAGCTGATCGGCTTGCCGAGCAGGATCGTGCCATCGGCGACCGCTTTGCCGGGCTGGGCTTGGCCGTCCTCGCTCATGTAGCCGGTCATCAGCACGACGGGCAGGCCGGGGCGCATGACGGCAATGCGCGTGATCAGGTCCGGCCCCTGCAGCGGACCGGGCATCACCGCGTCGCTCAACACGATATCGACCGCCTCGCGAGAGAGCGTCTCCAAAGCCTCTTCACCGCTGCTGACCGCGATCACCCGATGGCCGAGGGCGGAGAGCTGTCGCGCGATCGCGCGGCGCACGGTGACGCTGTCTTCGACGAGCAGGACGTAGAGAACGATGCCCTCGGCGCCCTGCGATGCCGCATCCGCGCGGCGGTGCACCGGCAGGACGGATGGCGGGAAGAAGAGATGCACATCGGTCCCCTGCCCCGGCGTGCTCTCGATCAACATGCCGCCACCGCTCTGCCGGACGAAGCCGAAGACCATGGCGAGCCCCATGCCGGACCCCTCGCCCACAGGTTTTGTGGTGAAGAAGGGCTCGATCGCATGGGCCATGACAGCCTCGCTCATCCCCGTGCCGGTATCGCAGATCGAGATCTGCAGATAGCGTCCGCCGGCCAAGTCCAACTCTGTCAGCCGCGGATCATCGGGGGAGAGGGTCTCCATCGCGGCGAAGATCGTGAGCTTCCCCCCCGACGGCATGGCATCGCGCGCATTGAGGGCGAGGTTGAGAATGGCGCTGTGCAAGATGCCCGGATCAAGATCCGCTGGAGAGAGAGCGGTCGCAATGTTGATCCGGATCTCGATCGATGTGGGCAGCGTTCGCTCCAGGAGCCCCACCATCTCATGCAACAGATCGCTGATCGGCACGCGCTCGGGGTTGAGCGGCGCCCGCCGTCCGAAGGCCAGCAGCTGGCGCGTGAGCGCACTGCCGCGCAGCACCGCCTCGGCCGCATCGTCGAGCGCTTCCTGATCCTCCTTGGGCAGGCCACTCAGGCGCAAAACGTCGAGGTTGCCGGTGATCACGGAGAGCAGGTTGTTGAAGTCATGCGCCACGCCGCCCACCAGCCGGCCGAGCGCTTCGTTCTTCTGCAGCGCCAGCGCCGTCACCTGCGCGGCCTCCCGCTCATCGAGCGCGCGCCGGAGCGCCGTGACGGTCTTGTTCAGCTCGAGGGTGCGCCGCCGGACGCGCTGGTGGAAGACGACCGCTGTGAGCGCGGCAGTTCCGGCCATGAAGAGCAGCAGAATGACGAGGCCCCAGACCCACTCAGGCACAGCCGCCGGTCGCTGCTCGATCCAGCGGGCGCGGGCAGAGATGAAGGGGGAGCCCGCCGAGATCTGCATCTGATAGACGGCCAGATCGAAGGCATCGATCAGTTTCTGAGGCATATCCGGGCGGAAGCCGTAGTGCACGGTGACTGTTTGCACCGGACGCCCGATCGTCTTGAGCTCCGAGCGTTGCATCGCGAGCGTTGCGTAGAGGTTGTTGACCAGCCCGGCGCCGGCCCAGCCGTCGGTAATCGCTGCGGCGACCTCCGCCTCGTTTTCGAGCTGCATGACGGAGGTTGAGATCAGGCCCAAGTCAGCGCGACGCAGCACCTCCTGCGCCTGAACGCTGCCCTCCACAGCGGCAATCGGCAGGCCCTTGATATCGGCCACGCGTTGCGCCGTGCTCCCGGGCGGGACCAGGAGTTCAGACCAGATGTAGAGAACCGGATGGGCGCCGAAGCGAAACCGCTCAGCGCGATCCTGCGAGAATGCCACATCGGGCATCACATCGATCTTACCTGCCTCCAGAAGCCGCAGGCATTCGGTCCAGAGACAATCGATATAAGAGATCTCGAGGTCGAGGCGCCTGGCGACGGCGTCCGTGATGTCCGGCCAGAAGCCGATCCGCGCACCATCGCGATCTCGAAACATGTTGGGTTCGTTCGCATAAAAGCCGACCCTAAGCGCCTGTTTCTCCGCCTGAGCGGGCGTCGCGAAAAGTCCGGCGACGAGCGCCATGCTCAGCAGGATGAGGCTGATAACACGATGCAGCCTGGGAAACGGAAGGCCACCGGCGCGTCGGAGGCGGCCACAGCCCCTGCATAAGATGAGTGCAACTCGAGAACTTTGCCCCCTCAAAGCACAGCCCCGACACCCGAGATGAGCAGGATGACAGCAAAACACATTTTTTCTAATACCCTCGCGACCCTTCAAGGCAGTCAATCGGCTGCATCGCTGCGACCGGATACCACATTATGAAAAACTCGTCGAAATCTGACCATTAAATCTGTCAATTGGTGTGGTTGGTGTCCGGATGGTTGCTAATTGGAGAATGATTGCGTTGAAGGATCGGATCTGAGGAGGGTGTGGTGACGACGACGCTTTCGTGCACGATTGCCATTGTGGATGACAACCATGGCGTGGTCCGAGCGATGCAACGACGGCTGGCCATCAGCGGTGTTGGTGT
>JBCCLX010000354.1:0-5004 GCA_039026635.1 Pseudomonadota bacterium | reverse complement strand
TTGTCTCCAAGACGACCGGGCTCCGGACGGAGCGGCGCATGAGCCATGTCTATGTGATGGATGTGCCGACCTATCCAAAACCGCTCCTGATCACGGACGCCGCGATCAACATCGCCCCCGATCTGCAGACCAAGGCCGATATCGTGCAGAACGCGATTGATCTGGCCCAGGCGATCGGGATCGAACTGCCGAAGGTGGCGCTGCTTTCGGCCGTCGAGACGATCACGCCGCGGATGCAGTCCACCGTCGAGGCCGGCGCCCTCTGCAAGATGGCAGACCGCGGGCAGATCACCGGCGGGGTGCTCGATGGCCCCCTCGCCTTCGACAATGCCGTCTCGATGCGGGCGGTAGCCTCCAAGGGCATCACCTCACCCGTGGCCGGGCAGGCGGATATCCTGGTGGCACCGGATCTCGAAGCGGGCAACATGATCGCCAAGCAGCTCGTCTACCTTGCCGATGCCGAGGCGGCCGGGCTGGTCCTGGGCGCACAGGTGCCAATCATCCTGACGAGCCGGGCCGACGATACGCGCACCCGGATCGCATCGACCGCGATTGCCGTGCTGTTGAGCAGCAGGCACGGCATGTGAGCGACGCGCAGCATCGGGCTCGGTCCGGGGCCCTACAGAACGGGCTGCGACGCGGCGGTGAACCGCGTCGCAGCCAAGCCCGTCAGCAGCGCCTCAATAGACGTCTCGCTGATACCGGTGATCCTTCTTGAGCGCATCGAGATAGGCTTGGGCGCCCTCCGCATCGCGCCCGCCTTCGCGCGCGATGACCCGCAGGATCGCGGCCTCCACATCCGACGCCATGCGCGAGGCATCGCCGCAAACATAGATGGCAGCACCGGCTTCGAGCCAGGCAAAGAACTCGGCCGCGTCCTGTTCGATCAGATGCTGGACATAGACCTTCTCCGCCCCGTCGCGGGACCAGGCGAGGCTTGCTTTCTCGAGAAGCCCACGCTCGAGCCAACCGGTCACTTCATCGCGGTACAGGAAGTCGCTGGCCTCGTGCTGATCGCCGAAGAAGAGCCAGTTGAGACCGCTGCCACCCCGCATCTCACGGTCTTCGAGGAAGGCCCGGAAGGGCGCGATGCCAGTGCCCGGGCCGATCATGATCAGGGCCGTCGCATCGTCGGCAGGTAGATGGAAATGCGCTGAGCGTTGGACATAGACGCCGACGGTCCCGCCCACCGGGAGGCGCGCGCCCAGATAGGTCGAGGCGACGCCCTTTCGCGGGGTCCCATGAAGCTCGTAATGCACCTCGCCCACCGTGAGGTGCACCTCACCAGGGTGCTTCTTGGGGCTCGATGAGATCGAATAGAGCCGCGGCTGCAGCGGGCGCAGCCCGTCAACGAGGCTCTGGGGCGAGAGCCCGTCCACACCGCTGCGGAGCACATCGATGACCTGGCAGCCGGGTTCCGGCGTGCAGCCCCAGGTCTCACCCGTGTTTGGGGTCACGGTCGCCAGATCGAGGGTGCGCAGGAGCGCCGCCCGCAGGGTCGTCGGGCCGGCCTTCGTCGTCACCGTCTCAGCCCCGGTGAAGCCCGTCGCCGTCAGGATCGCATTCACCTCCAGTGCATCGTTCACGGGCCAGAGACCGAGCGCGTCGCCCACCTCGTAGTCGAGATCCTCGCCACCGCCTGCGAGCGAGATCTCGATGTGATTGACCCGCTTGGCCGAGCCCTCGCCACTCAGACAGCGCACATCGAGGATCGTGCCGAGGAAGGGGGTGTTCTTATCGAACTGGGGCGTCGGATCGTCGGCGACCGGTGCCTGAGCCGCTCCGGCCGCCGCTGCGAAGGCTTCGGCGGCGAAAACCTCACTGCGCCAGTCGGCATAGACGTCGTCATAGGCCACATCGCAGATCGCAACCGGCGCAGCGCGCGTGGCGCCAAGCTCGGCGAGGCGCGCGTCGATATCCCGACCGGCCTTGTTGAAATGGGGATAGCTCGAGTCCCCCATCGCGCAGACGCTGTAGTTCACGCTCGGCGGCAGGGGTGCTGCATCCGGCGCCATCAGGGCGGCATAGAAGGTCTGGGCATTGTCGGTCGGCTCTCCCTCCCCAAAGGTCGCCGCGATGATGAGGAGATGGTTGACGCTCGCCAGCGCGGCAGGCGTCGTCGTGTCGAGTTCCGCGATCGTCGCATCGAAGCCCTTGGTGGCGGCGAACTTGCGCAGGTCCTTGGAGAGCGCTTCGCTCGTGCCCGATTGCGAGCCATAGAGGATCGTGAGCGCCGTCCCAGCCTCTGGCTCAGCCGACCCCGCCTTCGCCGCCGTCGACAACGCGTAGAGACCCGTGAACAGACCGCTCAGCCACAGGCGCTGCTCCTCGTCGAAGGGCGCGTCGGCAGGAATGAAGTCGGGCACCTTGGCCGCCGGCGGCGACGCGATCGTGCTCGCCAGCAGCTTCATCATAGTCGTGTCGTGCTCGGTCATCCGTTCTTCTCCCGGGGAGGTCGCTGTCAGGAGGCGAGGTCGAGGGGGGACAGGAGCGCGGGCAGCGCGGCATCCTCCCTGCGGCGCACGAAGGAGAGGAATGTCTCGCCCGCCTCGCGCTCGGCGAGGTAGTGCGCGATCACGCCCTCGATCACCGCGTTGATGCCGGTCGAGGGGATGGGCCCGCAGAGGGGGCGCCCGACCCCTTTGTCGCCGTCGCTGCCCCCGCCGAGGACGACGTAATAGCCTTCCGAGCCGTCCGACAGCGTGGCGCCCATCAGCCCGATGTCGCCAATGTAATGCTGAGCGCAGGAGTTGGGGCAGCCCGTCAGGTGGATGTTGATGGGCTGATCCAGCGTGAAGCGGCTCTCGAGATGGCGGACAAGGGCTGTACCGTTCTCCTTGGTGTAGGCAAGCGCCAGTTTGCAGCCGGCCTTGCCCGTGCAGCCGACGGCACCGGCCGCGAAGGCGGTGGCGCTGGTGGCGAGCCCCGCCTCGGCGAGCGCTGTCTCCACTTCGGCCATGCGCGCAGCCGGGAGATGGGGGATCAGCAGGTTCTGCCAGACGGTCAGCCGTAGGTCGTTGTCGCCCGTCTCCATGGCGAGCCGGCCGATCACCCGCATCTGCGCCGGCGAGAGGCGGCCCATTTCGAGCGCGATCCCCACATAGGACAGCCCGTCCTGGCGCTGAGGATGGGCGCCGATATGAGCCTGGCGATCAACGGTCGGGCGCGGCTTGTCATGCTCGCTCGAAAGCGGCGTCAGCCGGAAACCGGCGTCGAGGGCATCGAGCTTCTCCTGCGTGCGGGCGATGAACCAATCGACGCCCTCGCGGTCGAGCAGGTACTTCAGCCGTGCTTTTTTCCGGTTCGTGCGGTCCGCATGTTCGCAGAAGACATGCAGCATCGCGTAGCCCGCCATCACGCTCTGCTCCGGTGTGCAGACCATGCCCGTCTCACGCGTCAGATCCCGGTGCCCACTGATCCCGCCAAGGCCGATACGGCAGTAGATCCCAGGCTCCAGGCCCGCGCCTTCGCCGATCTCGACGGCCTGAAAGGCAATGTCGTTGCTATCGGCGACGCAGGAGATCGTGCCGCCATTGTCGAAGGAGATGTTGAACTTCCGCGGCAGGGCGCGCAGCTCGCGGGTGTTGAGCACGAGGTTCGAGAGGCGGCGGGTGAAGGGCGAGAGGTCGATCAACTCCAGCCGATCGAAGCCGGCCGTGGGCGAGGCGGTCATATTGCGCGCTGAGTCCGCGCCCGAACCCTGGCAGGAAAGCCCCGCCTCATTCAGCGCGTCGATGACGTTGAGGACGTCCTTGGGTTCGATCTCACGGATCTGGATATTGCCCCGCGTCGTCACATGCGCGTAGCCACCGCCGAAGGTCTCGGCAATAGCGGCAAGCGCCAGCATCTGATCGCCGCGCAACCGGCAGGCAGGTATGCGCAGGCGCACCATGTAACCGGGGCTCGTGGGCTCGACGTTGAAGAAGCCCAGGTGGCGCAGCAGGAACTGGTCGAGCCCCGTGGCGATCTCGTTCTTGGCGGTCCAATGCTCCAGCCTCTCCCAAAGATCGAGGGGATGCAGCTTGTACTTCGCCACCTCCTCTTTGCAGAGGTCCTCAAGCGGCGTGCCATGAACTGCCTCTGGGGCCGGCGCTGCCTGGGTGCCACCGCCTGCCTGGAAGAGATTCTGCAGTTCGAGCTTGCCGAGCGCATCGACGAGGCAGGCGACCTGCTCCGGTGTGAAGCCCTTCTGGCGCTGTCCCTTTTCGCGGTAGGATCCATCCATCTCGACTACCCCTAGCAATTCTCTGGGTGGGCGACGGGCTCAGCGAGCGTTGGTCGGGGGGAGAACCCCGATCAGCGCGACTGACAGGCGATCGCCGGCCGGGTGGCATCGCCGACCGCTACGTGGATCGGCAGGAGCCGATCCCGGGATGGGGTCTCGGAGGGGGGCGGGCGGCGTCGGGACTATCTCATCACACATCGGCTTTAGGTCCTCGATCGAGGATCCGACGCCGATGCCGGACGGTTACATGAGACAGCCTTGTCTCAAAACGGATTGGGAGATCGACGCCATTGCCGACGTCGGAGAGGTACAACACTTTCCCTCGCCGCGTCACGTGCTTTTTTCGACCGTTCGGGGCGCAGAAGGGTTATCGCCGGAAACGGCTCGGTCTTGGACGCGATCTGATGCCCGTCGAGTTCCGTGGATCACCTGCGCTGTCGAAGGCATCAGCGTCGCATCGACCGGGACCCTGGAGCCAGTCTGAACGGCCCGTCCAAGCGGGAGGACGGCCGAGGACACTCAGAACCGCCCCTCTCTTGCGTCGGCACCGACAACGATGAGGTGGCCGCGCGGGCGGCGCGGTTCCCACCTGACCGGCGGCGACAGCTGGTTTGGAAAGCCGTCGGCGGCGCTATAACCTCGCCAGGATCACGACAGAGGGCGAGCGGAAGGGGATGATGGGCAGGAGCGAGGCGATGATCGTGGCGGCACAGCCGGAGGCGACCGAAGCGGGCGCACGGGTGCTGATGCGCGGCGGCAATGCGGTCGATGCAGCCATC
>JBCCLX010000353.1:0-5025 GCA_039026635.1 Pseudomonadota bacterium | reverse complement strand
TCTCATCGGCCTGCTCTAGGCCGATGAGATGCAAGACCAGCCCCGCCCCTGCGCCGAGGCCAACCAGCAGCAGCACCCCCATCCCGCGCGCGAAGACGAGGTAGAGCGCGATGGCGAAGAGTGCGATCTTGGCCCAGGCAGGCGTGCCGGTCAGCCCTTCCGGCAGGAACGACGCCTCGGCCAGATAGAGCGCCAGATTGGCGATCACGCCGACCACCGCCGCCGAGACACCCGCCAGCGCCCGGCGCGCCCAGGGCACGGTACCGATCCGCTCGACGGCTGGCGCAAAGGCGAGGATCAGCATGAAGCTCGGCAGGAACGTGTAGAAGGTGGCGAGCACGCCGGTGGTGAGCGCCATGGCAGCCCCCCCGCCCTCCGCGCTCCAGCCCGCGAAGAAGCCAGCATAAGTGTTCACAAGGATCAGCGGCCCCGGCGTCGCCTCGGCGATCGCCAAGCCGTTTAGCATGTCCGCAGGACCGAGCCAGCCATAATGCTCCACCGCCCGGTCCGCCACATAGGGCAGCAGCGCATAGGCCCCGCCGAAGCTGACGAAGGCGGCCGAGGTAAAGAGCTCGGCCACGCCCGTGTAGGGCACGCTGCCGAGCACGAGGGAGATGAGGGCGAAAACCGCGAGCCCGATGCCCACACAGGCCGCCACGATGCGCAGCGCCCCATCGCGGAAGGGGGGCAGATCCGCAGGCTGAGGGGCGGACTGAGCGTCCTTGTCGCCGAGCAGGACATATCCAGCGACGGCCGCCAGCGCGACGATCAGCGGGAATGGCAGACCGAGGATCGCGATCCCGGCAAAGGCGGCAGCGGCGAGCGCATAGGCCTCCGTCCTCCCCAGGGCCCGTTTGCCGAGCTTCATCATCGCTTGCAGGACGACCGCGATCACCACGGGCTGCACGCCGGCAAAGATGGCGGCGACAAAGGGCGCCTCGCCGCGGGCCGCCGCAATCCAGGCCAGCGCCAGCATCAGCACCATGCCCGGCAGGATGAAGGAGAGCCCCGCGGCAATCCCCCCGGCCAGCCCATGCATCCGCCAACCGAGCCAGGTCGCCAGCTGCTGCGCTTCCGGTCCCGGGAGCATCATTGCGAAGGAGAGCCCGCGGTCGAAGGCCTGGGGGGCGACCCAGCCGCGTCGATCCACGATCTCGCTCTGCATGAGCGCGATCTGGCCCGCCGGCCCGCCAAAGGACAGGAGCCCGATACGGGCATGCACCGCCAGCGCTTCCGAAAAGGGGATCGGAGACTGGGGGCCCGCCTCAGCGCCTGGCTCGTCGACTGCTGTGTTTGGCGCGCTGGACGGGTTGGGCGGGCTGGCCGCGCCAGCTCCCTCGGTCGTGCCGCTCATCCTGCGCCCTCCCTCAGCATGTCCCGCATCGCCGGTTCGGCCGCGATCGCCTCGAACCCGCCGGGGACGTAGCGCGCCTTGGCCCCATGGACGAGGAGAAGAGCGGCAATAAAGTGTGACACTTCAAAGCCATGCACGCAGAAGACATGGATCGGCCGGATGCCGCCGGCCTCGGCGGAGAGCGCTGCGGCCTCACGATGGCCGAAGGCAAAGGGGTCGATGACCCGTGCGCCGGTTAGGAAGAGCTCGCTCTCCTCCCGCGCTGCGGGCTTTCGAGCGTCGATGACGATGGGATCGCCCTCGAGCAGGTCCGCGGCCAGTACGGCCGGGAATTGATAGTCGGAACAGGGTTTTGCGCACATAGCATCGCGCTCCCGATAGGAGGTTGCGGCGATGCTTGGGCCAAATGGCCTTCGCGCGGGAGATCGCGGTGCCCCGCGTCTCTATGATGGCGTGGATGCGCCGCGCTGGCCAGCCCCCAATCCGGCGCTCAGCGGACGGCGGCGCCTCTGCGCCGAGGCTAACGCCGCGCCACCAGCCGCAGGACCCGCGCCCGACCTTGGTGGCGCGGACCGTCGTCGAGCGTCGAGAGACCCTCGAGCGCGTCGAGCACCGTGCACCCCGCGGCTTCGATAAGGGCGACGGTCTCTTCCGTCTGCCATCGCACGGCAGTGGCGCCGGGTCCGCCCGGCCGCGCGTCATCGGCTGCACCCGCGAACCCCTCGACGATCAGCAGCCCGCCGGGGGCCAGCGCCGCCGCGCCGAGGCCAAGCACGCGGCTGCGCAAACCGCTTGGCACCTGCAGGAAGAGGATCGCGACGAGATCCTGTGGCGGCACAGCCTCGGGCGTCCAGTCCTCCAGATCGGCCACCAGCCGCTCGGGGGCGGCGCCTCTGCGGGCATCCTCGGCGCGCGCGGCGGCTGTTGCCGTCTCCGACCAGTCAAGCGCCGTCACCGTCCAGCCCGCTTGCGCGAGCCAGCGTCCGTTCCGCCCGTCGCCATCGGCCGGCAGGAGGGCGCGACCCGGGCGCTGTGGCCCATGCGCCGCCAGGCCCGCCACCAGCCCGGCGGAGGGCGCCTGCCCGAAGGGTGCAGGGGTTTCGCGATAGGTCGCGTCCCACTGTGCCGCCGTCTTTGCCATGCTCGCCCTTGTCCCGCCTTCGCCCCGCTCTCGTTCCAGCCTCGCCCCGGTCTTGACCGGTGCGGCCCCGCTGGTCGATGACGCGCAGCATGGACCCGGTGGCGGCGCAGTACGAGGCATTTCCCTATCCGGCCCGCGCCCCCGCGGAGGAGGCGAGCCGGCTTATCGAGGGCTCGCCGTCCCTTCCCGTGGAGATCGACCATTTCCTCTTTGGCGGCAGGCGGGATTGGACCCAGCCTTTTCGCGTCCTGGTCGCCGGTGGGGGCACGGGCGACGCGCTGGTGATGCTGGCCCAAAAGCTGGCCGATATCGACTGCCCCGCCGAGATCACCTACCTCGATCTGAGCCAGGCGAGCCGGGCGATTGCCGAAGCGCGGATGGCCGCCCGCGGGTTGACGGCGCGGTTTCTGACGGCCGATCTGCTGGCAGCGCCGGCCTATGGCCCCTTCGATTACATCGACTGTTGCGGCGTGTTGCACCATCTGCCTGAGCCCGACGCTGGGTTTCGAGCCCTGGCGGCGGCCGTGGCGCCTGGGGGCGGCATGGGGCTCATGGTCTACGCCCCGCATGGCCGCACGGGCGTCTATGCCCTGCAGGACGCCTTTGGCGCGCTGCTGGCCGAGGATCCGCCGCGCGACAAAGTCGCTTTGGCGCGGGATGTGATCGAGGCACTGCCCGAGAGCAACTGGCTGCGCCGCAATCCCTTTGTGCGGGACTATCGCGATGGGGATGCGGGGCTCTACGACCTGCTCCTGCATGCGCGCGATCGAGCCTATGAGATCGGTGATCTGGAGGCGGCACTCGCTCGCGCTGGGCTTGCGGTCGCCGGCGTGCTGGAGCCCGCGCGCTATGATCCGATGCGCTATCTGCCGGGAAAGCCGGAGATCGCGGAGCGGGTGCGCCGCTTGTCGCCTCCCGCGCGGATGGCGTTGGCGGAGCGGCTTGCGGGCAACATCAAGACGCATGTGGTCTATGCCGTGCCGCAGGCGCGGGCGGCGGATCTCGTGCCGCCGCGGCCGCTGGCCGAGCTCGATCTCGTCCCGCATACCCGCCTCGATGCCCGGGCGCTGGCCCAACATGTCGCCAAGGAAGACGGCTTTCGTCTGACGCTCGATGGTGTGGCGCATCGCGTCGATTTCTCGCGCGGCGGTAAAGCACCGGGGGCAGGGCGTCGCCTCGCGCCCCTGATCGCCGGGATCGACGGGACGCGCAGCCTGGGCGAGATCGCGCGCAGTCCGCTGGCGGCTGGCTGGGAGGCGGTCGATACCGCGCTCACGGGCTTTAACCTCCTGCACTACAGCATCGGAGCGCGGCGATGACGGTGTCGGCCGATCCGGCGCAGCAGGCCAAGGACGAGACCAGCGTCCAGGATCCATATCGGGCGACGGTGCTGAGTGTGCCGGCGCCGCATCTGCCCTTTATGATGGGCAGGCTTGCGCATCCGCCAGGGCTGATGCCGATGCCGCCCGAGGCCTGGTTGCGCCTCGATCCGGACCATGCCGCCCAGATGGCGATGCGCGACGGGCTGATGGCCGCGGACCCGGCGATGATCGTTGCCGAGAGCTTGGGCGAGGCGGCGCCGGCTGCCACGGAACTCCTGGCGCTGGTTCTCGCAACGCTGCCGGAACGCCCAGGGTATCAGGTCCGAGAAACCCAGGTGGTTCGGCCCTATGGGGTGCGTGTCGCGATCGATCCGGCGCGGCCCTTTGCGACGCTGGCCCGATTGGTGGCAGACGATCTCTGCCTGCTTGTCCCGGATGCGGCGTCTGCGGAGTATCGCTTGGCGGGGGCGGCGCTCTGCTTTCCCTCCCGCTGGTCGCTCGCCGAGAAGATGGGCCGGCCGATGACCGCGATCCATGAGCCTGTGCCAGACTACGACGCGGTGCTCGCCCGGCGGGTCAACCGGGTCTTCGAGGCGCTGCATGAAGACCGCCCGGTCATGCGCTACAACTGGCTCGTCCATGACGATCCGACACTTTGTCAGCCGACCGTGGAGGAGACGAAGCGGCACGGCACATCGGGGATCGACGGGCCCTATTACCTGCGCACGGAGCGCCAGACACTGCGTCGTCTGCCCGAGACCGGCGCCATCGTCTTCGGGATCAAGACAAGCGTGACGCCGGTCGAGGCGTTGGCGCCGGATGAGGCTCAGGCGCTCGCCGATGCGCTCGGCGCGCTCAGTACGGCCTCGGTGGCCTATCGCATGGGGGCCGGCCCGATGGCGGCGGCGCGGCGGCAGCTCTATGCTCGGGCGACGGAGTGAGGCGCCTGACGGATAAATGAGAGCGCTGGCAGAGCGCGGGGAGGAAGACCGATGTCGGATCAGATCGTGATCGTGGGTGCGGCCCGCACCCCTATGGGGGGCTTTCAGGGAGAGCTTGCCGGTGCGACAGCGCCGGAGCTGGGGGCCGCGGCAATCGGCGCAGCGCTCGAGCGGGGCGGTGTTGCCGCAGCGCAGGTCGACGAGGTGCTGATGGGCTGCGTCTTGCCGGCCGGGCAGGGGCAGGCGCCGGCGCGCCAGGCAGCTTTC
>JBCCLX010000352.1:0-5028 GCA_039026635.1 Pseudomonadota bacterium | reverse complement strand
TGGGGGCGTGTCTTCCACGTGAACTTCTTCGCGAGCGTGGTCCTGGCGCGCGGGCTTTTTCAGGAGCTGAAGGCGACGACCGGCGCCATCGTCAACGTGACCTCGATCGCAGGCGCCCGCGTGCACCCGTTTGCGGGGGCTGCCTATGCGACGTCCAAGGCCGCGCTCGCCGCGCTGACCCGCGAGATGGCGCATGACTATGGGCCCCATGGCATCCGAGTGAACGCGATTGCGCCCGGTGAGATCGAGACGGCGATCCTGAGCCCCGGGACAGACAAGCTGGCCGAACAGCTGCCGCTGCGCCGGCTTGGCACGCCGGAGGAAGTGGCGCGGACGATCTACTACCTCTGCACCGATGCCAGCAGCTACGTGACGGGCGTCGAGATCGAGATCAACGGCGGCCAGCACGTTTGACATTCGTCAACGCGTTAACACTCTTGTGTTAACTTTCCCCATCCGGCAGCCTCCGGTTGTAAGGCGCGCGTAAAGAGCGCCACACTGGGAGCTTGACGTGATTGATCTCTACACGTGGGGCACGCCGAACGGGCGTAAGGTCTCGATCCTGCTTGAGGAACTCGAGTTCGCCTACACGGTGTACCCGATCGACATCGGCAAGGATCAGCAGTTCGCGCCCGAGTTCCTGGCCATCAGCCCGAACAACAAGATCCCCGCCATCCTTGATCGTGAGACCGGTCAGGCGATGATGGAGACGGGGGCGATCATGCTCTACCTCGCGGAGAAGACCGGCCGTTTCGGCGGCGAGGGGGCCGCGCGTTGGGACGTGCTGCAGTGGCTCATGTGGCAGATGGGCGGGCTCGGCCCCATGGCCGGGCAGGCGCATCACTTCCTGCACTTCAACCCGGGCAAGGCGACCTATGCCGAGGAGCGCTACGGCAAGGAGACCCAGCGTCTCTATGGCGTGCTGAACCGACGGCTCGAGGGGCGCGCCTTCATCGCCGGCGATTATTCGATCGCTGATATGGCCTGCTGGCCCTGGGTGAGCCGCTTCCAATGGCAGCAGATCGATATGACGGCCTTTCCGGCCGTGCGTGACTGGTATGAGCGGATCGCGGCGCGTCCGGCCGTTGTCCGGGGCTATAGCGTGCCCACGCCTGGGGAGATCCCGATGCCGTGAGACCCGCGCCCCACCCATCCTGCGTTTTGTACTGTGTTCTCTGTCCCGGTCGTGAGTTCTGACAACCACTAGCTCAGGAGCGATCATGACTGTCGATTATTACACCTACGACATCGAGGATCCGATCTCGCCCGAAGAGTATCGCCTCTTCGAAATGATCACGGCCTATCGCGACAGCCTGGGCCTGAAGCGGATCCCGCTGAGCGAGAGCCTGACGATCACGGCGGCGCGCCATGCGGTGGATACAGTCGAGAACATCGGGACTTTCAGCGGGCACAGCTGGTCGGATGCGACCTATGACGTGAATGATCGGCTGACCTATTCGACCATGTGGCGCGCGCCGGAGCGGCTGGGCACCGACTACCCGGGCTTCGGCTATGAGATCAGTACCGGCTTCAACAACGTGACCCAGTTCACGATGAGCCCGGAGCTCGCGTTGCAGAACTGGCAGGCCTCGTCGGTCCATGATGCGGTGCTGACCAACACCAATCCATGGATCCGCGAATGGGATGCGATCGGGATCGGGATCGTCGACGGTGTCGCTCATGTCTGGTTCGGCAATGACGTGGATCCGGCGGGCGCGCCGGCCTTCGGCTTCGAGACCACCTATGATCCGGTCGAGTTCGGTGGCTTGGCAGAGGTGATCGAGACCCCGTCGGCGCCAGCGGACACGCCACCGCCTGGCGAGGGTGAGAACAGTGCGAGCTTCACCGGTACGAGCGGGCCGGACGTCCTCTTCGGCAGTGAGCGCGACGATGTGCTGGAGGGGTTCGAGGGCGACGATCTGCTGATCGGCGCCGGCGGCTCGGATCGGCTGCTTGGCGGCGATGGGCTCGATACCGCGGTCTTCAGCGGCTTTTTCCAGGAGTTCGGGATCGCGCCCCAGATCGGCGGTGCGCTTGCCTTCGTGACGACAGCGGGAAGCACGACCGAGATCGAGAGCGTGGAGCGGCTGCAGTTCAACGACGGCACGCTGATCTTCGATCTGGCGCAGGCAGGGCTCGACTCGCCGAACCTCGGCTTCGTCTATCGCCTCTACGATGCCGCCTTTGCCCGGATCCCGGACTTCAGCGGGCTCGTCTTCTGGGTGGACTGGTTCGACAGGAACCTCGACGCCAAGGGCCTGGCCAACAGCTTCATCAACAGCCCTGAGTTCATCACGCGCTACGGCTTCAATTCGAGCCCGCAAGACTTCGTCCAAGCGCTCTATTTCAACACCCTGCGCCGGGCGCCGGACTTTGAGGGCCAGCAATTCTGGATTGGCGAGATCACACGGCCCGGCGGGCAGGATCGCGCGGATATGCTGATCCAATTCTCCGAGAGCGACGAGAACGTGCTGCGCAACGTGGAGAACCTCGACGACGGCGCCTTTGTGCTCTGACGCGGCCTTGGCGCTCTGATCGCGCCCGGCGGTTCTTCGCGCTGCCGGTGCCTGGCGCTGCCCGTCTCTCGGGCTGCGTTCAGATCTCGACGATCACATTGCCGAGCCCACCCCCATCCTCGACCAGCGCATGGGCCTCGGCGGTCTTCTCGAGCGGACGGGTCGCACGGATGGCATGGGAGAGGCTGCCCGCTTCGAGCCACCGCCCGAGCTGCGCCTCGCAGTCTCGCCTGAGCGGCGCCTCCAAGAGATAGTCGAGCAGCATCCAGAGCCGGATGTTGCGGAACATCAGGCTATAGAAGGGTAGTGCCGGGGTCGGTGCGGCCATGGAGGCATAGGAGACGATCCGGCCGTTGTCGGCCATGATCTGCTCTGTGACCTCGATATTGGCGCCGAAATCCACCTCGATCAGCCGGTCGATCCCCTTGCCCTGCGTGATCGCCATGACCCGCTCTGCCACGTCCTCGCGGCGGTAATCGATCAGGTGATGGGGTGGATTAGCATGGCTTGAGGCATGCGCTGCTTTCTCAGCGCTCGAGATCGTCGCGATGACCTCGGCGCCTGCGAGGCGCGCCATCTGCACTGCATAGCGGCCGACGGCCCCTGCGGCCCCTGTCACCATAACGCAGCGTCCCTCGACTGGCCCCTCGCCGAGCACCGCCGCACAGGCGGTCTGTGCCGGGATGCCGAGAGAGGCGCCCTCGGCGAAAGAGGCCGGCTCTGGCAGGGGCACGGCCTGCTCGGCCGGCAGGCAGATATGGCTCGCCGCCGTGCCCATCTGTCGGCGCCACTGCCCGTTCCAGATCCAGACGCGCTGGCCCCGGCGCTCGGGCGCGACGCCCTCGCCACACGCGACGATCACGCCCGCCCCATCGGAATGCGGGACCACGAAGGGGAAGGCCATCGTGGACCCGGGCCGTGCCCCCGCCCGCAGCTTCACATCCGACGGGTTCACGCCCGAGGCCCGCAGCTCGACCAGCACCTCGCCCGGTGCCGGATCAGGCGTCGGCAGTTCGACCGGTTCAAGAACCGTCTCGGCCGGGCCGAAGCGGGTGTATCGGATGGCGCGCATCGGGGTCTCCTTGCGGGGGTGGGATGAGGCCGGGACGAGGGGCCTATGGGCTCAAGCTTGCGGCAGGGAGGTTAGCCGCAGGCGGGTGATCTGGTGGCGATCCCGCTCGATCACCTCGAAACGCAGGTTGTGAAAGGCGAAGACTTGGCCCTTCGTGGGGATCGCTTGGGCCTCATGGATCAGGAGCCCCGCGATCGTCGTCGCCTCATCGCTGGGGAGGTCCCAGTCGAAGGCGCGGTTCGCATCGCGGATCGTCATCGAGCCCTCGACGATCACCGAGCCGTCGGCCTCGCGCCGGAAGCTCTCGGCTTTGATGTCATGCTCATCGGTGATGTCGCCGACGATCTCCTCGAGGATGTCCTCAAGGGTGACGAGGCCTTGGAGGCTCCCGTATTCGTCGACCACGAGGGCGAAATGGGAGCGGCGCTTGAGAAAGGCCCGGAGCTGGTCCTCGAGCGGGCGCGTATCCGGCACGAACCAGGGTTTCATCGCCACCGCCATCACGTCGAGCGAGGCGAGCGTTTCGGCCAGCCCGGCGCTGCCTTCGCTGCCCGCCGCGCCATCGGCCGCCTCGATCCGCCGCTGCACGACGCGCAAGAGATCTTTGGCATGGAGCACGCCGACGATGTTTTCCGGCTCGCCGCGCCAGAGGGGGATGCGCGTATGGGCGGAGGCGAGGCAGAAGGCGAGGATCGCCTCGGGGGGCTCATCGGCCGAGATGCTCTCGATATCCCGTCGGTGGCGCATGATCTCTGCCACCTCGCGCTCGCGCAGATCGAGGGCAGCGATCAGCCGGTCGCGATCGTCCTTGTCGACCGCCCCCTCTTCGGCATGGAGGGCGATGGCGCCGCGCAGCCGGTCATAGGGGGCGAGGGCATGCGCCTCTGGGTCGACGGCAAGGCCCAGAAGCCGGAAGGCGGATTGCACGAAGAAGCTCACTGTGCCGACGACGGGCGCGAAGAGGCGAACACAGAGCGCGATGGCAGGGGCCACGCGTACCGACATGCGGTCGGGATTGGTGATCGCATAGGTCTTGGGCGCGATCTCGGCAAAGACCGTGACCAGGATCGTCATGATCAACGTGGCGGTCGCAACCCCGCTGTCGCCGAGAAGCGCGATGAAGAAGGTGGTGGCGAGGGAGGTTGCCAGCACATTGACGAGGTTGTTGCCGAGCAGGATGGAGCCGATCAGCCGCTCGTTGTCCTCGCTGAGCCTCAGCGCTGTGCGCGCGCCGGGCGAGCCCTTGGCGGCGAGGTGATGGAGCGAGGCCTTGTCGACGGCGGTCAGGGCTGTCTCCGAGCCGGAGAAAAAGCCGGAGATGCAGAGCAGCATCAGAATGACGATGGCGGTCCACCAAAGGGCGGGATCCATGGGAGGGTCTCCGAGAGCGGTTGATGTGTCTGGCTTTATGGAACCGGGGGCGTCGCTCTTCAAGCAAGC
>JBCCLX010000351.1:0-5038 GCA_039026635.1 Pseudomonadota bacterium | reverse complement strand
TTCCCGGTCATCGTCTATTGGCTCATCTGGGGCGGTGCGATCTGGGGCCCGCTGCTCTTCCTGGCCACACCCGTCCTCGCCTTCGTCGTGATGAAGCTGGTGAGCAAGGTCGAACAGGCCTCCCTGCCGCCCGCCATCGCGGCCCTGCCGCTGGGCGGCATTGCTGCTCTCATCTTCGCCCTCGTCTGGCTCATCGTCCTCATCGGGCCGATCAGCGGGGCGCTCTCCGTCATCCCGATCGGGCTTGCCCCGGTGGAAAGCCGGCTCCTCGGCGGCTTCCTGCTGGCGACGATCATCGGCGTTGCAGGCATCACGCTTTCGCTGCCCATTGGGATCCTGCTGGCCCTCGGCCGTCGGTCTGGGCTGATCTTCATCCAGACGATCTGCATCTGCTTCATCGAGTTCATCCGCGGCGTGCCGCTGATCACGCTCCTCTTCGTGGCCAACTCGGTGCTCGCCTATCTGTTCCCGCCGGGCTCCAACCTCGACATCATCCTGCGCGTGGTGATCATGGTGACGGCCTTCGCCTCGGCCTACATGGCGGAGGTGATCCGCGGCGGCCTCGCGGCCCTGCCGAGCGGCCAATACGAGGCGGCCGATGCCATGGGGCTCGACTATTGGCAGTCGATGCGTCTGATCATCCTGCCCCAGGCTCTGAAGATCTCGATCCCGAACATCGTGTCGACCTTCATCGGCCTCTTTAAAGACACCACGCTCGTGGTCGTCATCGGCCTACTCGACCCGATCGGGCTGATCACCAACATCCAGGCGACGCCGGAATGGAACGGCATCATCTGGGAGTTCTACATCTTCGCGGGTCTGTTCTTCTTCGTCGCCTGCTTCGCGATGAGCCGCTACTCGCTGTATCTTGAGCGCAAGCTCGCAACCGACCGCCGCTGAGCGCTCAAATAGGGAGCACCCCCATGTCTGAAGCCATCGATTACGAGTCGAAACAGGCCGACCGCTCGAAGATGACCGTCTCCGATGAGGAGGTCATCCAGATCCGCGGCATGAACAAGTGGTACGGGGATTTCCACGTGCTGCGCGACATCAACCTCGCGGTGAACCGGGGCGAGCGCATCGTCATCTGCGGGCCGTCGGGCTCGGGCAAATCGACGCTGATCCGCTGCATCAACCGGCTGGAGGAGCACCAGAAGGGCGACATCATCGTCGATGGGATCGAGCTCAACTCGGACCTGAAGAACATCGACAAGGTGCGCGCCGAGGTCGGCATGGTGTTCCAGCACTTCAACCTGTTCCCCCATCTCACGGTACTGGAGAACTGCACGCTGGCGCCGATCTGGGTGCGCAAGACGCCGAAGAAGGAGGCCGAGGAGGTGGCGATGCACTTCCTCTCCAAGGTCAAGATCCCGGAACAGGCGAACAAATATCCCGGCCAGCTCTCGGGCGGTCAGCAGCAGCGTGTCGCCATCGCCCGCGCGCTCTGCATGCGTCCGGGCATCATGCTCTTCGACGAGCCGACCTCCGCGCTTGATCCTGAGATGATCAAAGAGGTGCTCGACACCATGATCAGCCTCGCCGAGGAGGGCATGACCATGCTCTGCGTGACCCATGAGATGGGATTCGCGCGCCAGGTGGCGAACCGCGTGATCTTCATGGACCAGGGCCAGATCGTGGAGCAGAACGAGCCGGAGGAGTTCTTCTCGAACCCGAAATCCGACCGGACCAAGCTGTTCCTCAGCCAGATCCTCGGCCACTGATTAGTAATCATCGTCACATTGAGAGGCGGTACTGCGACAAGGCGCAGTGCCGCCTCTTTATTTTGTCGCTGTGAGAGGGATCACGGCTGAAAAGCGCGTCGTTGCTGTAGCCAAGACCTGGTGGAGCGGGCTGGACCTGCTTGTCGCGTTCTTGGAGAGAACCATGGGCAACGACCTGATGCTGACCGTCGGCTATCCAGCGATAACCCTCGCCATGCTTATGCTCACGTTTACCCATTTCGTGTCCTAATCCCGTTGGGGCATTAAGTTTTTGTCAGCATTTTCGGGCTTTCCTCTATCTAGAGGAGGGCCGCGATCGATGATGACGATCGTCCAAAATGCCATGATGCAGCCCGCGGCGTCGCGCGGGGCGTTCCCGGATGGTCAGCTTGAAACCCCGGCCACGCCGGAGGGTTTGCGACCCAATCAGGGGGAAGCGGCATCGCCGCCCCGGCGCGTCGCCTCGATCCCCCGCGCCCGCGCTATTCTCGCCCCCTCCCTGGGGGAGGCCGCTCAGAAGGCGTTGTTCTCAAGCATGGTGAGCGAGAGCCGCACCAAGGCGTCGAAGGAGACGCTGAGCGACGGGGAACTCGAAGCGATCGCCCGGCTCGCCGCACGCGACCGGGAGGTCCGCGCCCATGAGCAAGCCCATGCCCGCGTCGGCGGCCCCTTCGCCGGCCAGCCAAGCTACACCTACCAGACGGGGCCGGACGGGAAGCGTTATGCGATCGGCGGCTCGGTGCCCATCGATCTGTCGCCGATCCCCGGCGATCCGGAAGCGACGGTCGCCAAGATGCGGACCGTGAAGGCTGCAGCCCTCGCCCCGGCAGAGCCTTCGGCCGCCGATCGTCGCGTCGCAGCCCTCGCCGAGGCCGCCCTGCGCGAGGCCGAAGCGACGATGCGGGCGGAGGCGCGCGCTGAAACCAAGACCGCCCTCGAAGGCGGTGAGGCCTCTGAAGAGAGCCCGACGGGCATCACGGAAGCCAGGGACGCTGAAAGCCCCGCCGAAGGCAACATCGAGCGTTCCACCCAGGGCCTCATCAGCGCCCTGGCCGCCCTGGATGGCCGCAGCGAAGCCCAGATAGGTCGGCGCATCTAACGCGCAGGTCGATGTCTCTGGACCGGCCGGGATTGACTGTGCGTCAGTGGATCCGAGGGCCGGCGGGGTCGCGAGCCTCATCGGCTGCAAGCTCGCGCGGCACGGCAAAATCGACGAAATCCGCGCTATGGGGCGACAGCTCCGCCCATTGCGTCACCGGCAGCTTCAGAACGGCGGCGGCGGCTGTGGGAAAATGCTCGAAAGCCCGCCCACAGCCCGGTCGAATACGCCCGTTTACGAGGTGCCGGGCAAAGGCCGACAGCCCCGGCTGATGACCCAAGAAGAGCACCGTTTTCGCGCTATCAGGCTGGCGCGCCAGGATCTCGAACATCAGGCGCGGCTCGGCGTGATAGAGGCGGGGCTCGATCTCGGGCTCCGGTAGTGAGGGGATCGCCTGACGCATGCGCTTGAGCGTCTGCCGCGTCCGTCGCGACGAAGAACATACAATCCGATCAGGCACATAGCCCGTTCGTTCGAGCCAGCCGGCAATGAGCGGCGCCGCTGCCTTGCCACGGCGGTTCAGGGGTCGGTCGTGGTCGTCCAATTCGGGATCCGACCAACTCGACTTTGCATGCCGGAGCAGAATCACGGTTTTCATTGCACTGTCATGACGGCAGGAAGCTCACGGACCGTCAACTACCATTTGTGCACTGCCGCATTGCAGCATGAACCAGTGATATGCACCCAGGCGCTAGCGCGGCAGATGTGCTGTGGTAAAGGCTGCGAGGTGGAAAGCCCGTTGTGCCGGTGGGAGGGCCATCGAGGCCGGGCAGGACCGGCGCGCCAGGCACCCGCCACTGCGACAATCCGCCCCCTCCGGCCCCGAGACATGGGCCACACAGGCCGCGATATCGTAACGACCGCCGGCGAAGGCATCCACCGGACAGCTCGTCCGACAGGGTGCCACGCATTGACCGCAGGGCACGGTCTGCGGTGCCGAGACCAGGCGTAGATCCAGCACGTCGGCGAAGGCGACAGCCCCGCGCCACGATGCATGGAGGCCCCGCGCGGCCGTGACGCTCATGCCGATGGGCGATGGGACGGCCCCTTCTGCCCGCGCGGCCCAAGCCATGAAGGGGGCATAGGGCGGGCCTCCGAAGGGAAAGACGGCCTCTGCGCCCACAGCCTCTGCCGCAGCGCCCACAATGCGGGCGGACCAACGGTCGAGCGGGGCGGCTGCGCGATCTGTGGCCTCGGGAGCGGCAGAGAAGGCCGACCACATCGCCCCATCCACCGCGCCCACCATCGCAACCGTGCCGCGCCCCTCGGCACCCGGATCATCCGGTGTCGGGTGAAAGGCGCCGGTGATCGAGAGGCCGTCCTGCGCGAGGATGCGCGCCAGATGCTCAAGCGGGCTCATCGGCGGAACGGAAAGCTGAGCGTCCAGCCCAACCGCGTCGGCGCTTCCCCACCATAGCCCTCTAGGCCGATCTCCATCCCCCGATGGCCGCCGGCGGGCTGGTCGGTGTAGGTGCCGAAGAGACGATCCCAGACGCTGAGGTTGAAGCCAAAATTCGTGTCATGCTCGGCGCGGATCGTGGAGTGATGCACGCGATGCATGTCCGGCGTCACAACGGCAAGCCGCAGCCAGCGATCAATTTTCTGCGGGATTGCCAGATTGGCGTGGTTGAACATCGCAGCGCCGTTCAGGACCACCTCGAACAGGATGACCGCGATGAGCGGGGCGCCGAGGGCATAGACGAGCCCGATCTTGAGGACCATGGAGAAGGCGATCTCGAGCGGGTGAAACCGGATGGCCGTGGTCACATCGATGTCCGGATCCGAATGGTGCACGCGATGGAGCCGCCAGAGGATCGGGATATGATGCGAGGCCACATGCTGCGCCCAGATCGCGAAGTCGAGGATCACGAAGACGAGCAACACCTCGAGCCAAAATGGCCAATCGAGGGCGTTGAAGAGTCCCCAGCCGCGGTCCTCCGCATCGACGGCGGCACCCGCCGCGGCGGCCCCGAAGAGCAGTTTGACCATCACGCTATCGATCGCGGAGACGGCCCAGTTTGTCGTCCAACGCCGCCAGCGCGAGGCGATCAGCCCGCGCATCGGCGCATAGCGCTCGAGAAGCGCCATGCTGAGGAAGATGCCGAAGAAGGCCCCCAATCGGATCGCGAGTTCGCCAGCCATGATCTCTCCGCCGTGTCGCTCGCCCGAGATGTAGCCGAGCCGAGGGCGCGAGCGAAGCGCTCCGCCCGCGTCCGCC
>JBCCLX010000350.1:0-5047 GCA_039026635.1 Pseudomonadota bacterium | reverse complement strand
GCTCGATCCCGATGACGGGACCACCATAAGTGACGAAGGGCCGGATCGCCGCGCGGGGGACGCAGCGGTCAGCCCGCCACGGCCGCAACCGGCGCATCCCGATGAGCCAGACCGGCGCCGAGAGCAGCTTGGGCAGCACGATGGCGAGGGGATGGGCCGTGATCAGTACGAGAGCGACGGTGAGCAGGTTCTGCATCACAACCTGCGCCCCGGCCACGCCCGCCGTCCCCGTCATCCGCCCCTCGCGCATGGCGAGGGCGGCCTGCACGACACCGCCCGGGATGAAGAGGTATTCGAGCGCAAGGACGGCGATCATGCCGCCCACGAGCGCATCGCCATCGCTCGCCAGCCAGAGGCCCGCGAGGGCGATCTGCGCCGCCGTCAGCCCAGCGCACCAGAGCCACATCAAGCGATGGGCCTGCCGACAGGTCGCCTCCAGCGCGGCCTGAGGCGCCGTGATGATGCGCTGGCCCGCGCCGGTCTCGCTCAGCGCCTTTAGGATCTCACCCGAGGCCATCGCCGCCGCCGCAAGCCCGATGGCGTCGATCTCCATGCTGCGTGCCACGGCGAGCACCACGCCAAAGCGGGTGAGCTTGGCCACAACCTCGGAGGCGCCATAGGCGAAGAGCGCGCGCCGGAAGGCGCGGAGGCTCGGTGCTGGGTCTGGCGTGGCGATCATGCTTCGGCTCCAAGGGCTGGCGATCGATCGGGCTCGTCGATGCGCCAGGGATAGCTTCCAGGCCTCGGCCACGCGCGGCGGCAGCAGGCTAGAGCCAGGGCGCCCTCGGAGGGGGCGACTGTCCTTTCGGATAGGTCCGCGCGCGCAAGGACAGCGCGGCTCCCCGGCTGCACCCGCCATGGCGCAGGCCGCCCGCGGTAACAGCAACGCACCACAGCACCTCGCCAGGGAAGGAGCCTCCCATGCGCTGCACGACCGTTACCGCCATCGCCGCTGCCGTCGTCATGTCGGGCTGCGCGGCGATGAAGACGCCAGAGAACATCGAGGATGCGGCGCAGGGCGGGGCCTATCAGGCGCACTACCGCACGGCGGCCGACGATCTTAGGGACGCGCGCAATGCCCGCTCCAGCGCCCTTAACGCAGAACGCTGCGTGCAGGCGCCGGATCAGGCTGCCGGGAGCCTCGCATCGCGTGCCGGCTGGGCCCTCTCCTCTGAGGCGCTCTCATCTGAGGCCCTCTCACCGGGCGATCTGATCGAGGTCACCGTCGGGTCCGACGCCATCTTCTCCGGCAACTTCGAGATCTCCTCAGACGGCATGCTCCGGCTGCCGCATCTCAGAGCGATCCCGGCGCTCGGTCGCGAGGCACCGGCCCTCGAGCAGGAGCTTGCCGAGGCCCTCCTGCGCGAGGGTTTCTATCGCCGTGCGCCGCGCACCTCGATCCGGCTCACCGATACGGCCTCGGCCAAGGTCTTCGTGGCCGGCGCCGTCTTCGAAGCAGGGCAGCATGCTATCGGCCGCGTCGGAGGCGAGGATCGCGATACCCACCGACAGGAGGCCATCGGCGCCGGGGGTGGCAGGCGTAGCGTCAGCGGCGCGCTGCGTGCGGCCGGCGGCATCCGCCCCGACGCCGATCTCGCCCACGTGCGCCTCACACGGGCGGGTCAAACCCGCGTGCTCGATCTGCAGGGTGCGATTGAGGGGCGCCCCTTCGAGGACGCCAGCCTTATCGCCGGGGATCAGATCGAGGTGCCCTCACGCGGTTGCTTTCAGGAGAGGCTGATGACCGCGAATGCGATCTCGCCCCCGGGCATCAGCGTCTACATGTCGAACCTGACGAAGCCCGCCGACGCGAACGCCATCTCGGCCATCGGGCGGGACACGCGCCAGGTCCCCTATGGCGCGCGTTTTCTGCAGACGGTGGTGAGCATGAACTGCGTCGGCGGCACCCAGGCCACCAATGCGGATCGTTACGCGGTCCTCTTCTCACGCAATCCCATAACCGGCGCCTCGGTGGTGATCGAACGGCGGATCGAGACACTCTTGCGTCGCGCCGATCGGGACGAGCTCGATCCCTACCTGCTGCCTGGCGATGCCATCGCCTGCTACGATAGCAGCGTCACCAACCTCACCGAGATCGCCAAATCGATCGCGATTGTCCTCGGCACCGGCGTCCTCCTCGCCCTCTGACCCGCGTGGCGAGGCCGGGCTCGGGGGGCCATCTCACGCTAGAGGGTGAGGCGCAGATAGAGGGCAGGGAGCTTCTCGGTCAGGGCCTCGATACGTTCGATCTGCACAAATCCGCGTTGACCGAAGACCCGGGCCTCCTGCTCGGTATTCCGGGCGCCGAGACCGACGCAGAACACATCGATCCCCTGCTGGCTCAGGCGGTGCACAGCGCGGCGTGCGTCTTCGATCAGATAGGCCGGGTCCGGGCAGTCGACGTCGGACGGCTCGCCGTCTGTGACGAGCAGGATCAAGCGGCGAAAGCTCGGCTGAGCGGCCAGATCGGCACCGGCATGGCGGAGCGCTGCGCCAAGGCGCGTGGAGTAGCCAGGCGTCAGCCCCGCCAGCGCCGCACTCACGGCCGGCCCCGCCGCCTCGTCGAACCCCTTGATGCGGTGATAGCGCAGCTCGTCGCGCCCATTGGAGCTGAAGGCCGCGATGGAGAAGGGATCGCCGAGCCCGCCCATGGCCTCCGAGAGCAGCACCACCGCCTCGCGCTCGAGGTCGAGCACGGAGCCGCCACCGGGCACAGGCTCGGCAGTGGATTGCGAGATGTCGAGGAGGACGGCAACAGCCAAATCCCGGCTGCGTCGCGCCATGATCTGATAGACGCGCGGGTCGGGCATGTCGCCGCCCCGCATGCTGGCGAGCGCGTCGATACAGGCGTCGAGGTCCAGCGTCTCCCCTTCGGCCTGGCGGCGCAGGCGCACGGGCCGGCCCACGCGGGCAGCCCGCACCAGCGCCGCGATCCGGCCGGCCACATCCGCGTGACGCTCCAAGACCTCCGCCACAAAGCGGGGATCGCCGAGGCGGGGGGGATATTCGACGACCGTCGTCCAGTCCGGCCGCTCGACGCCGGCCTGATAGTCGTACTCCGGATAGCGCGCCACGGGGACGCCGCTCTCTGGATCGGGTGCGGCGGCGCTTCGGGCCCGCTGGGCGTCGTCTGGCGGCAGCTCGCCCTCCCGCTCGCGATCCGGATCGTCCTGTTCGGACTGACGGAGCCGCACGCTCTCGACGACCACGGCTTCCGCGTCCTCCGGCGGCTGCATGTCCGGACCGGGCTCCCAGATCCCGGCGTTGTCGTCGCGATAGGGCGGCTGGACGGCATAGGTCTTGGCGTTGAACTGCACGCGCATCTGGCCGAGGTCGTTGCCGAGGAGGTTGCCGATCGCGCGGCTGATGCTGGGGTCCTCCAGCCGATCCTCGGCGGCGTGGAACATATCGCGGCCCTTGCGGACCCAACCATCGATATCCTCGAACTCCGGATCGATCAGCGCGCGGGCGAGGCGGGCGAAGAGGCTGGGCGCCGTCAAGGCCCCCGAGGACTGGGCGATGTGGAACTGCAGCCAGAGCCGGCGCAGCCCCGGCATGTCTCGCATCGCCAGCGCCTCGACGCGCGCATCCTCGATGAGCGAGACCACCGCGATCTGCATGGGCTTCAGCTGGCCCACGGGAAAGCGGGCGCCGCCGTGCTGCATATGGGCCGCGATATGGGCAAGGGCCGCGCGATAGAGCGCCTCTGCATGGTCCCCGCGAAACCCCGGGAAGCTCGAGGGCATGCGGATGATCCCGTCGCCGAAACCCGCCCGGCGCTGGGCGCCGTCATGCCGGCCGAGGGGCGCCTCGCGGATCGGGCCGCACGTGCCATAGAGCGCGGTCATGAAGGCCTTCAGCCGGCGCTCATGGTCGAAGAAGCCGGTCTCGCCGGCCTCACGGTCGAGCAGACGCTCTGCATCGGGGCTCTCGAAGCGGAAGAAGGCGGCGCGACGCTCGCGGTCCGCCCCCGCGATGCGCACGCCCGCCAGGAGCCAGGCCTCGAGGCCCGAGAGGCTGACGCGCTCGAACAGTACCTCCAGCCGCTCGAGCACGGGGATGACGGACTCAGGCGCCATGGCCGCGAAGCGCTGCATGAGGCTGAGCCATGAGCGAAAGCGCGGCCCGTCGCCGAGGCGCGTGGCGACGGCAGGTGCGACGGCGCAAAGCATCTCCCCCGCCCGGCGCCCCGATTTGATCGTGATGGCAGAGAGGAAGTCGGCCATGTCGATGGCAGGCTCCGGGCCCGCAATCCGGGCGCAGGCAGGGCCGGCGGCGCGGAACCCGGCCTCCAGCGCCGCGCCATAGCCCGCCCCCTCGATCTTGCGCCGCGCGCGCAGCCAGGGGGCGAGCCAGGCGTCGGGAAAGGCCTCGCGCACAGCCTCGGGCAGGTCGTCATCGCCCTCGCCGGCAATCCTCAGGAAACCGGCGCGCGCGCCCGGCTCAGGCACAGGCGGCGACCGCGTTGCTCAGCGCGTCGCGCATGTCCGGATCGTCGGTGATGGGCAGGATGAGCGCGAGATCGCAGGCCTCCGAGAGCGCCAGCCCCTCCCGCATCAGGGCGCCGGCATGGATCAGCATGCGCGTCGAGGCTCCCTCGTTCAGCCCCTGGCCCCGCAGATTGCGCGAACGCTTGGCGATCTGGACGAGTTGATGGGCGACCGAGAGTTCGATCCCTGCCTCAGACGCCACGATCTCCGTCTCGATCGAAGGGTCCGGATAGCCGAAGTCGAGCGCGCAGAAGCGCTGTTTCGTGCTCTCCTTCAGGTCCTTCAGCACCGACTGGTAGCCAGGGTTGTAGGAGATCACGAGCTGGAAATCCGGATGTGCCGTGACCAGCTCGCCCTTCTTTTCCAGCGGCAGAATGCGCCGGTTATCGGTCAGCGCATGGATCACGACCGTCGTGTCCTGGCGCGCCTCCACCACCTCGTCGAGATAGCAGATCGCGCCCTGACGGACGGCGAGCGTCAGCGGCCCATCGCTCCAGACCGTGCCCGTGGGATCGAGCAGGAAGCGGCCCACCAGATCCGAGGCGGTCATGTCCTCG
>JBCCLX010000349.1:0-5050 GCA_039026635.1 Pseudomonadota bacterium | reverse complement strand
GGGGGAGCGTTATGTCGGAGCAACAGGTGTTTGAGACGGAGATGCCGGCGATGGTGCACGGCGATGCAAAGTACGCGATTGGTCAGGTCGTCAAGCACCGGTTTCATCCGTTCCGCGGCGTGATTTTCGATGTCGACCCGGTGTTCTCCAACACCGAAGAGTGGTGGCAGTCGATCCCTGAGGAGATGCGGCCGGCCAAGAACCAGCCCTTCTATCATCTCTTCGCGGAGAATGAGACGAGCTACTACGTCGCCTATGTCTCCGAGCAGAACCTGTTGCCGGACGATTCGGGCCTGCCGATCGAGCATCCGCAGATCGGGGACTTCTTCGCCGCCCATGACGGTGAGACCTATCTGCTCGATCCCGAGCGCTGCAACTGAGGCGGGCGCGCCCATCCGCCTCAACGATCTGCTCCAGTCGCGCCGCCGAGCCCGCCTCTAGTATCCGAGCGCCAAGCCGTCCTTGCGCGGGTCCGTGCCGCCGATCAGCACGCCGCGCTCGTGGTCGATGTAGATCGCCTGGCTGCCGCCGAGCGGCACTGCGCGCCCGGCGATGGGATGGCCCTTCGCCGCCAGCGCGTCCCAGACGGCCCTGGGATAGCCGTTCTCGATCTCGGTATTGCCGTTCTGATGGAAGATGCGGGGCAGGTCCTGCGCTGCCTGCGGGTCCATCCCGAAATCCAACATGTTGGAGACGAGGCGGACATGGCCGTGGGGCTGATAGCCCCCGCCCATCACCCCGAAGGGCATGGTCACGCGGCCGCTCTGGCGCAGCATGCCGGGGATGATGGTGTGCAGCGGGCGCTTTTTTGGACCGTATACGTTGGGGTGGCCTTCGGTCAGCACGAAACCGGCCGCGCGGTTGTTGAAGTTGATCCCGTAGCGGTCCGAGGCGAGGCAGCCGCCGAAGTCGTGGTAGACCGAATAGATCAGCGAGACGGCCATGCGATCGCGATCCACGGCGGTGATGTAGATCGTGTCCTTGTGCCGCGCCCCGCCCAACACATCCGCCGGCGGCGCCAGCGCCCGCTCCGGGTCGATCAGCGCGCCGAGCCGGTCGGCCAATTCCTGCCCGATCAGCGCCTCGAGCGGATAGGTCATCGCCTCCGGATCCGCGATGGCGGCATCGCGGGCGGCATAGGCGAGCTTGGCGGCCTCGGTCTCGATATGCGCCCGCTCGGCGCCCCCGGGGTCCATCGAGGCGATGTCGAACCGCTCCAGGATCCGCGCCATCAGGATCGCGGTCGCGCCATGGGTGTTGGGCGGCAGCTCCACGATCTCGGCCCCGCGATAGGGCCCGCTGATCGGCGTCACCCAATCCGCGCGGGTCGCGGCGAAATCCTCCAGCGTATGGGCCGCGCCCAGGGCCTGCAGGCTCGCGACCATATCCTCGGCGACGGGACCCTCGTAGAAACCCGCAGCACCCTTGGCCTGGATCGCGCGCAGCACCTCGGCCTGGCCCGCATGGCGGAAGAGATCGCCCGCCCGATAGGGCTTGTCGTCCTTCAAGTACCAACGCCGCATTGCGCCCCGCATCCGCGGCTCGGCCCGCGCCCAGTCGAAGGCCGCACGGGGGACCACCGGCATGCCCTCCTCGGCCAGCGCGATGCTGGGGGCGACGAGCGCATCCAGTCCTTTGCGCCCATGCGCCTCCGAAAGCGCAGCAAAGCCCGCCACCGCGCCCGGGACGAGCGCACTGTTGGCGTCGTCCTCCTCCATCTCGGTCCAGCCCTTGGCGCGCATGCCCTCGGCCGTTGCCCCCGCCGGCGCGCGACCGGAGGCGTTGAGCCCCAGGATCTCGTCGCTCCCGGTGGGCTTCACCAGCGCGAACATATCGCCGCCAAGCCCTGTCATGGCCGGCTCGCCCAGCCCCAGCGCGATAGCCCCCGCAATCGCCGCATCCGCCGCATTGCCGCCCGAGCGCATGATCTCGATGGCGACGCTGACCGCCGTCGGATGCGAGCTCGCCACCATGGCATTGGCGGCATAAGCGGGGGAGCGGCCGGGCAGGTGGAAGTCACGCATCGAGGGTCTCCGGTTTCTGTTCTGCTGCGACGGTCGCCGCCGCCGGTTGGCCTGCGGCATAGCGCCCTGGGCCGACAGGAGCCAGAGGGGCCGCTTCCGCCCTCCGGAAGAGCTGTGGCGCCACGCAAGGGTGCTTGCGGCATCGCTTACGCAGTGTCACTGTCCCGTCATGACAGTTCATCAGCTGCCGAGCCAAGCCACCGAGGTCGTCGCCCTCGACAGGCGCGAGCTGCAGGCGATCCTCGATCTCTATGGCCGCATGGTCGCCGCGGGCGAATGGCGGGACTACTCGATCGACATGATGCGCGATCGGGCCGTGTTCTCGATCTTCCGTCGCGCCGCCGAGCATCCGATCTATCGCATCGAGAAGCGGCCGAAAGATGCGCAGAAGCAGGGCGCCTATTCGGTCGTTGGCATGGATGGGCGGATCCTAAAACGGGGCCGCGAACTGGCGGGTGTCCTGCGCGTGCTTGAGCGCAAGCTGATCCGCGCCGTCGAGATCGACTGAACGATCCTCACCCTTTTCAGCGCCGCCGCGCCTTGCGTGCCGCCTTCGCCTTGGCGATGCGGCCCTTGGCAAGCTTGCGCCTTGGGCTCGCGGCCCCGCGCCCGCGTGCAGCGCCTCGGATCACGCGCGCAGCCGGCGCCGCCTCCGCCGAGACCAGATCCAGCAGCAGTCCACCGGTGACCGGCACCGCCTCGACAAGCCGTACGGTGAGCCGCTGTCCGATCGTGAAGACCTGGCCCGTCCGCTCACCGATCAGCGCATGCAGATCCGGGTCGTGGCGGAAGAACTCCTCGCCGAGGCTCCGCACCGGCAGCAGCCCGTCGGCCCCGCTCTCGTCGAGCGCGACAAAGAGGCCAAAGCGCTGCACGCCCGTCACGCGACCGGCGAACTCCGCCCCCTCGCGCCCGGCCATATAGAGCGCGAGGTATCGGTCCGTCGTGTCGCGCTCGGCCTCCATGGAGCGGCGCTCCGTGCGGCTGATGTGTTCGGCCATCTCGCGCATCGCCTGGCCGCCATCGGGCCCGGGATCGACCGCACCGCCCTCGCCGAGACCGAGTGTCGCGATCAGCGCGCGGTGCACGATCAGATCCGCATAGCGCCGGATCGGCGAGGTGAAATGGGCATAGCGCGCGAGGTTGAGCCCGAAATGCGCAAAGTTCTCGGGCGCGTAATAGGCCTGGGTCTGTGCGCGTAGGACCGACATGGCGACCACATCCGCATGCACGCTCTCGCGGGAGGCGCGCAGCAGCTCGTTGAGATGGCGCGTCTGCAGCACCTGGCCCTTGGCGAGCGTCAGCCCGATGCTGTCGACGGTCTCGCGCAGCGCCTCGATCTTCTCCTCGGCCGGCTCCTCATGGGTGCGGTAGACAAAGCCCGCGCCCGGGCGGGCCTTGCGCGCCTCCAGCGTCTCGGCCGCACAGACATTGGCGAGCACCATGAACTCTTCGATGAGCCTGTGCGCCTCGAGCCGCGTGCGCGTGGCGATGCGCAGGACCTGGCCCTCCTCGCCCAGTTCCACGCGCCGCTCCGGCATGTCGAGATCGAGGGGCTGGCGGCGCTCCCGCGCGGCCGCGGCGGCGCGATAGGCAGCGAAGAGCCGGTCGATGGCCGTCGCATGGGGCGCGGCCTCGGCATCCGGCGCGCCATCCGCCGCATCCTGAGCCTGCTCATAGGTCAGCGCGGCCGGCGACCGCATCAGCCCGCGGGTAAACCGGTGCGCGATCTTGGCGCCACTCGCGTCCAGCACCATGCGCAACGCCAGGCAGGGCCGGTCGACACCGGGCATCAGCGAGCAGAGATCGGCCGAGAGCCGCTCGGGCAACATCGGCGCCACCCGGTCCGGGAAATAGGTCGAGTTGCCCCGCTTCAGCGCCTCGCGATCGAGCGCGCTGCCGGGGCGCACGTACCAGGCCACATCCGCGATCGCGACCCAGACGATATGCCCGCCCGCATTGGCCGGGTCCGGATCCGGCTCGGCCGCCACCGCATCGTCGTGATCGCGGGCATCCTCGGGATCGATGGTCACAAGGGGCAGGGCGCGCAGATCCTCGCGATCTCCGAGTGCCCCATCGCCCACCAGCGGTGCGGCCGCCTCGGCCTCGGCCAGCACGGCCTCGGGGAATTCATAGGGAATGCCGAACTGCTTCATCGCGATCAGCGAGAGCATCCGCGGTGCCCCCGGATCCCCATAGCGCGCGATGACGCGGGCGCGGGGCAGCCCGAAGCGCTCGCGGCTCACGCGTTCCGCCTCCACCAGCTCACCGTCCGCCGCACCATCCTCGGCCCCTCGCGGGATCTCCCATTCCCGGTCGGACTTCTTGTCGACAGGCACGACCCGGCCGCCATCCGGCCCCTTGCGATAGATCCCGAGGAGCCGCGGCGCCCCGGCGGCCAGCCGACGGATCAGGCGCGCCTCATAGCGCAACCCGCTCTCCTCATGCACCGGGTGCAGCTTGGCGAGCACCGTGTCGCCGGGGGCGAGCGCGGGATCAGCGCGGCGGGGCAGGTAGAGCACCGGGGGATGGGGTGCTTCGTCCTGCCAGTCCTTGGCCGTGAGCGGCAGCTCACCATCCGCATCCGGCTGGCCGACAGTGAAGAGCGTGACGGGCGGCAGATGACCGGGCGGGCGCATCCGCCGCCCCGTGCGCTCGATCAGCCCCTCCTCCTCGAGCTCGGCGAGCAGGCGCTTGAGCTCCACCCGCGCGGCCCCTTTGATGCCGAACGCCTTCGCGATCTCGCGCTTGGCCCCATGAGTGGGGTTCTCGCGGATCCATTCCAGGATCTCGTCTTTGCTCGGGAGCCTTGCCATGGCGCCGGGTAGCACAGGCGGTGTCGCGGTCCTAGAGCGCGCCGCCGCCCGGGGCGGAGCCGGCCTCCTCAGAGAACGGGCCTCCTCAGAGAAAATGCGTCAGCGCCGCGCCGGCTGCGACCATCTGCACGAGGTTGATGGCCACCGAGGCCTTGTGGAGCTGGTCGAACTTGCGTCCCGCGTCACGATCGCCGGCCAGCTGTCGGTCTC
>JBCCLX010000348.1:0-5087 GCA_039026635.1 Pseudomonadota bacterium | reverse complement strand
GTCGACAGCCCCGCGCTCGATCAGCGTGTAGCTCACAAACTCCGTATGCCGCTCCCATTTCATGGTGAAGCGGCCGAGATCGGCGAGGTAGTGGTCCGCGTCAGGCGCCGGATGGGCGCCACCGAAGCGGTCGATAAAGGCTTCCAGATGCGCCCGATCGGCATCGGGATCGCGCTCCTGCGCCCGCCGCGGCTCCTTGAAGGCCAGCATCACGACCCTCCCGGGCGCCTCAACCGGCACGAAGGGGCGCGCATGCAGCTCATTGGTGAGCGCAAAGCGCCTATGATGATGGTCGAGCGCGCGTGCCATGAAAGCCCTCCAAACGGCCGCCACGGCCCAAGAACGGGCAGGAAGATAGCGGCCAGCGGTGAAGGGAGGAGGGGCGTTTCCTAGAGCGATAGCAAGTCGCCACCTATGATGCACCTGCACACAGCAGCACCAGATGCCCGGGCACGGGAACCCCGGTCTCATAGCGCACCGTCACAGGCGTCATCCCGCGCAGAGAAAGCCCACGCTCAGCGATCGCGGCCGTCAGCATGCTCGGCGCATGGGCATAGCGATGCTTGGGCCCGACCCGCCAGCCTGGCGTCCCCGCAAAGGCCGCCTCTTCGAGCGTCTCGGTCGAGAAAACTGCGACACCGCCAGGGGCGAGCGCGCGGGCCATGGCATCCAAGAGCCCATCCACAGCGCCGAGGTAAGGCAAGACATCCGCGGCGACGATCAGATCATAATGCGCCGGCGGCGCCTGTTCGAGAAACGCGATCGCGTCACCCGCATAGAGCCCCTGATAGACCTCCTTCTCCGCGGCGATCTCCAGCATCGCTTCGGACAGATCCACCGCATCGAACGCGGCGACCGTGCCCTCCAACGCCTCGCCCACTAGCCCTGTGCCACAGCCGAGATCGACACCGCGGTCGAAAGGACCGAGCCCCTCTGCCTCCAACAGCTCGGCAATCTGCTCAGGGATCGCATAGCCGAGGCTATGAACCAGCGTCATCTCGAAGCTGTCTGCATGCTGATCGAAGAGCGTCGTCACATAGGCCGGCGGCGCCCGCTCCGGCGCTGGGGCGGTCCCCAAGGCCGCCAGCCGCACCGACGCCCCGCCCCGATCCTCCGGATCAATCTCGAGACAGCGCCGCCAAGCGGCAACCGCCGCTGCCTCATCCCCCGCCCGCTCGGCGGCCAGCCCCGCCTCATAGGCCGCCTCCAGCGCCTCGAGACGGTCAGGGGCCAGTTCTGGGTCGGCTGGGTCGTTGCTGTCACTCATCGGTCTGCCCCAGCAGAGGTCAGGGACATCCGGCCCGCCGCCGCTCAGCTTGTCCGCATGCTCCGACCCATGGCCTCCATGGTGTCGTTGTAGATGTCCTGCCAGGTCACCATGGCATCCTCCATCACATGGGGGTAGGCGCTGACCATCGTTTTGGCGTGCTGGGTGACGATCGCGGCCAGCGTGCCATCCGCGACCTTGTTCAATCGATCGGTATCGAAGCCCCTGCGCACCGATATCAGGATGTCTGCCTTGCTGTAGGACGAACTGCCGCCTCTGCGGAGGTTGTCCTCGAGGTGTCTGAGGCCGTTGATATAGGGCTCCTCGCCATGCCCGCCTGACCCCGTGCCATGCACCGTGAGTTTCACTCGATTGCGCAGTCGGATGAGCGCTTCCATCGCGTCGAGGACAAGCTCGATCTTCTCCTCATCAGAGCTCGCCGACTGGATGTTTTGCTCCGCTTGCAGAAAGCGGCTCGCAAAGGAGTCTATATCCGGATCCGTCACCCATTTCGGCGTCGCCCCATAGCCCGGTAACGCCATGTCGTGATCATAGGTCGCTTGGAGGTTGGCCATCGCCTCGTCCGGGGAGGTGTCGAGAACGGCGTTGCGCAGTTCGTGACGAAGCGCCAGGAAACAGGTCGTGTGATCGCCCTGTATCTGCCGTCCTTTGTGGATCAAACCGGTCGATGGGCGCTCGCGGCTTTCCGACACAACGGTGATTTGGCCGCTCGTGGCATTCTGTGTGAGCCTCGGAAACACGGGCTTCCCAAGCGTCGCGGGCGATTTGACGGTCCGGGCCCTCTTCGCAGGATTGCTCAGCGCGCCGGCCCTGCGCTTGGAGCCGGAGAGCCGGCCCGTCGTCGACATCGTCGTCCTGGAGGGCGGTCCTTTGCCGCTCACACCACTCATGAGAGATCTCCGCCAGAGGCGGAGCCAGGGCTCATCGCCCGGCGCTGCGGCAGGGGCTTCGCGATCCGCTCGACGAAGAAGTGCTGGCAGAAAGACCGCCAGTTCCTGTCGCTCTAAGGCGACGACCCCAACAAAATCATCGATCATCGCGCCAAGGCTCTCAGGTGACATGCCGAGGACAGCTCGGGTCTGCATCAGTCGGATCAACCGCGACTCCGCCTCAATACCGTAATAGAGACCAAAAGCTGGCCCCAGGACCGTATTGCGTTCGGCGAGGTGCGCTTCCATCCGGTGAAGCGGATCCTCAATCACCGTGCCCAATTCGGCTGAGATCGTAACCGCATCGCCCATGCTTGAGACAACGATCATGAAAGTCCAGTCGCCGATCGAGAAAGCGACAGTCCCCGCCTCCAGACGCAGATCGAGATCATTCGCTGCAACGAATTCTTCAAAAACCCGGTCGAACTGCGCTTCTGCGAGCATTCACCCTCACCCAACATGAAGACCGGACGCCGGGCACCCTCACGGCACGCGGCGCCGTCACGCTAGCCCATGCCGAGCCGCTCTACATATTTGGATAGTTCGGACCGTCGCCCCCCTGCGGGACCGTCCAGACGATGTTCTGGCTGGGGTCCTTGATGTCGCAGGTCTTGCAGTGGACGCAGTTCTGGAAGTTGATCTTGAACTCCTGCTTCCCTGCTTCTTCGACCACCTCATAGACGCCCGCGGGGCAGTACCGCTCCGCCGGTTCCGAATACCGCGGCACATTCACCTCGATGGGCGTGTAGGGATCCGACAGCGTTAGATGCGCGGGCTGCGCATCGTCGTGATTGGTGAAACTGAAGGCGACATTGGTGAGGCGGTCAAAGCTCAGCACACCGTCGGGCTTCGGATACTCGATCGGCGCGTAGTGTTTCGCGCGGCCCGTGGCCTCCGCATCCGACTTGCCATGGCGAACCGTGCCGAAGAGCGTCTTGCCCTCGCCAAGGCCGATCCACTTCATCGCCGTCGAGACCCACATATCGAGCCCGCCAAGGCCGAGCGACGCCATCATGCCCAAGGAGGACCAAAGCGGCTTCACATTGCGCACAGGCTTGAGATCGGCCGCGATGGGGCCCTCTGCCACTGCGCTCTCATAAGCCTCCAACACATCGCCGGCGCGCCCCGCCGCAATCGCGGCCGCCGCCGCCTCGGCCGCGGCAATCCCGCTCAGCATCGCGTTGTGGTTGCCCTTGATGCGCGGGACATTGACCATCCCCGCCGAGCAGCCCAAGAGCGCGCCGCCCGGGAAGGCAAGCTTCGGCATCGACTGCCAGCCTCCCTCCACGATCGCGCGCGCACCATAGGAGACGCGCTTGCCGCCCTCCAGCACCTCGGCGATCAGCGGATGATGCTTGAAGTGCTGGAACTCCATGTACGGGAAGACATAGGGGTTCGCGTAGTTCAGATGGACGACGAAGCCCACGTAAACCTGATTGTTCTCGAGGTGATACATGAAGGAGCCGCCGCCTGCCTTGCCGTTGAGCGGCCAGCCCATGGTATGCGTCACCTGGCCGGGCTTGTGCTTGGCGGGATCGATCTCCCACAGCTCCTTCATGCCCAGCCCATACTTCTGCGGCTCGCTGTCCGCATCGAGGGCAAACTCGGCGATCAGCTGTTTGGCAAGGCTCCCGCGCACGCCCTCGGCGATCATCACATACTTACCGCGCAGCTCCATGCCCGGCTCATAGCTCGGGCCCGGCCGGCCGTCCTTGCCGAGACCGAACTCACCGGCGACCACGCCTTTGAGAACTCCGTCCTCGACGATGTGGCGGCTGGCCGCCATGCCGGGGAAGACCTCAACGCCGAGCTCTTCCGCCTGCTCCGCGAGCCAGCGGCAAACATTGCCCATGCTCACGATATAGGTGCCGTGATTGGACATCAGCGGCGGCATCATGGCCGTGGGGATCCGCATCTGTCCGGCGACGCCAAGCACATAGAAGCGGTCTTCGGTCACAGGCGTATGGATCGGTGCGCCCTTCTCCGCCCAATCTGGGATCAGCGTATCGAGACCGCTAGTGTCGAGCACCGCGCCTGAGAGGATATGCGCGCCGACCTCAGAGCCCTTCTCCAGCACGACGACTTCCAGGTCGGGATCGATCTGCTTCAGTCGAATGGCTGCCGACAGGCCAGCCGGCCCAGCGCCTACGATCACCACATCGTATTCGACGGCCTCACGCTCGATTTCGGTCATCCCTCGCCCTCTCGAATTTGCTGGCTCGACGTACAAAACCCGATCTTGCGTTGCAATGAAGACGCGACGAGTTGCAGCAGCCTTTCCAAAAGCGCTCTCGACGGAGCCGCTTATGGCAAGATACCCCTGGCGCATGAGCACATCCGCGCCAGATCCGGAGACACGCCGCGCCCTCTTGGCGGCCCTTGCCTTTCAGGTTGAGGCGGGCGTGGACGAGACGATGAGCGACACCCCCATCGATCGCTTCGCCACCGCCAAAGCGGCGCGACCGGCCGAGCCGAAAGCAGCAGCGCCCAAAACAGCGCCCGAAGCAGAACTGGCACGGAGCGCCGGCGCCCGTCCTGCACCGGATCCGGCCGCCAGTCCCGTGGAGGCCGCGACGACTGCCGCAGCAGCAGCCGATGACCTGCCCAGCCTCGCGCGCATCGCCGAGAGCTTCGAGGCAGGCCCAGCCGCGGCCCTCAAGTCAGGGGCCTCGCGCTTCGTCTTCGCCGATGGCCAGCCCGGCGCCCGGCTCATGATCATCGGCGAGGCCCCTGGGCAGGAGGAGGACCGGCGGGGCAAGCCCTTCGTCGGCCGCGCCGGACACCTCCTCGACGCCATGCTCGCCGCCGTCGGCCTCTCGCGGACCGCGGAGGACCCGGCCAATGGGGTCTATATCGCCAACATCCTGCCC
>JBCCLX010000347.1:0-5092 GCA_039026635.1 Pseudomonadota bacterium | reverse complement strand
TTCGATAAAGGCCATGACATCCGGATCCTCGGCTGGGCCAGTCAGCCAATCGCTGATTGCGAGCGCACCGCCGGGGCGCAGCACGCGAAACATCTCTGCATAGATCGTCGGCTTGTCGGGGACGTGGATCAGCGAGTCTTTCGAGAAGACGACATCGGCCTCTGCGTCCGCGAGGGGCAGTGGCCCCGGTGTGGTCAGCTGCAGGGTGATCTGTTGGTCGAGCCCCGCTGCCGTGATCCGCTCCCGAGCCTCCGCAAGGATCTCCGCCTGGACGTCGAGCCCCGTCACCTGTGCGTCGCACTCACCCGCGAGCACCAGTGCCGGACCGCCGAGGCCGGTGCCGATATCGAGGACCGTCTTGCCGGCAAGATCGAGCCCCTCAACGATTAGACGCACTTCCTCGCGACCGCCGGGCGAGAGGAAGCCGGAGCCCCAAAGCGCCTGGAGCTGTTCGAGCAGAAGGGCGTCGTACTGTGCCATCCCGCGGCCGCCTGCGGCCGACACCCCATCAGCGGGGCGTCGGACCGTTGGGCGTCAATGCGTGCGCGTCAGCGTCGGCAAGGCGAACTTGGCGTGAAGGGCCGCGTCCAAGCTCTCGTCGAGCTGATGGGCATAGGTCCCCAGGATCGCCTCCTTGCGCGCCGTGGCATTGGCCAAGAGATCCGGGCGCCCGCGCTCGACCCATTCCTTGGGCGAGGACCGGTCCGCGATCTCGGGATAGACATACTCCGTCTGCATCAGCGCCAGTGTTTGGGCTGAGCCGAGGTAGTGCCCGGGGCCATTGTCGAGGCAGACCGCCTTCATCACCTCAATGGAGACCGCCTCATCCGTCACTTCGATGCCGCGGACGCAGCGGAGCACCTGGCCGAGCATATCGTTGCCAAGGACCAAGCTCTCGAAGCAGAAGCCGAGGAGCGAGGCGTGCATGCCGGCGGCCTCATAGACCATGTTGAGCCCTGAGAGGCCGGCCATCGTGTTGGAAATCGCCATCTCCCAACCCGCCTGCATATCCGGCAGCTTGCTGTCCGCGATGCCGGCGGCAGCCCCACCGGGCAGGCCATAGAACCGGTGCATCTGCGCGCAGGCGGCTGTGAGCAGCGCCTGCTCGCCGGAGCCGCCCGACATCGCGCCCGTGCGCAGGTCCGAGACGAACGGCCAGGTGCCGAAGATGGCGGGGGCGCCCGGCTGGATGGCGTTGACGAGCACGAGGCCCGCCAGACATTCGGCAACCGCCTGCACGATGGTCGAGGCGATCGGAGCCGGGGCCGTGGCGCCCGCTTGGCCGGCTGAGAGGAGCAGCACCGGCATGCCGGCGCGCACACAGATCTCGAGGACCTTGCAGCTTTCCTCGGCGAAGGTGAGCGGGGGCACCACGAAGCAGTTGCTGTTGGAGCAGAAGGGCCGCTCGCGGAACGCCGCCTCGCCGCCCGCGATCATATGGATCATCTCGATGCAGGCGGGCAGGGTTTCGGGTCCGACGAAAGACAGGCCCACGTGCTTCGTCGTCCCGGCCGCGCTGGCATAGACGGTGGCAAGATCGAGGGCCTGATCATCCGTCTGATCGCGGCAGACCATGCAGCGCTGGAAGAAGTGCAGATTGTCGAGGGCCTGCACCAGCCGGGCTGCGTCATAGAGGTCCTGGGTCGTGCTGTCGCGATAGGTATTGGTATGCGGATCGACCATGGAGACGGCGGCGCCAGCCGTGCCGTAATGGACCCGGTCACCCTCCAACAACAGATCATGGGCGGGATCGCGGCCACAGAGCGTGACCGACTTGGCGGCCACGGCCAGCATGTCCTCGACCAGCGCGCGCGGAAAGCGCACGCGGCCGTCATCGCCCAGGGTGGCACCGGCGCCTGTGAGGATCTCGACCGTCGAGGGCGGGGCGCGGCGGATGCCGATCACTTCCAATGCGTCGAGCGCGGCTGAGTGGATGCGGGCCACATCCGTGTCGCTCAAGGGCGCATAGCGCCCGCCGGCCATGCCCGGTCGGATCGGGCGGGCCTCCACCGCGGGCTTGGTTGTGCGCGCGGCATGGCGGCCAGCGCGTCCGCCGCCGGAGCGGCGAGATTTGGCGGGAAGGGTTTCTGTCGTCATCGTTAGTCCTCCCTTGGCCCTTGGCCCGTTGGTTTTGTTAGGCGCGCAGGCGTGTGTTCTCCGGGTCCCAGAGCGGCATGTCCGGCTGGACGGTCGCAGGGCGGCGCTCGCCATAGATCTCGATCTCGAGGTCGGTGCCGGGCACGGCGAGGTCCGCGCGCACCATGCCGAGCGCGATGGACTTGCCGATGCGATAGCCGAAGCCGCCCGAGGTGACCTCGCCCACCCGTGCGCCGTTCTGCCAGATGGCCGACATGGCAGGTGCGTCATGGCCGTTGGCCTCGACGATCATGGTGGCGAACTTGCGCGACGAGCCGCGCTGTTTCTCGGCAAGGAGCGCGCCGCGACCGGGAAAATCGGCCGGTTTGTCGAAGCGCACGAACCGCTCGAGCCCGCCTTCGAGCATCGAATAGTCCGTCGAGAGATCGGTCTTCCAGGCGCGATAGGTTTTCTCGAGGCGCAGGCTATCGAGCGCGAACATGCCGAAGGGCTTCGCGCCAGCGGCCGTCAGCGCGTCCCAGATCTCGGGCGTGTCATCATGCGAGGCATGGATCTCCCAGCCGAGTTCGCCCGCAAAGCTCACGCGCGCCAGCATGGCGGGACGACCGGCGACGGTGGCCTTCTGGTGGCTGAGCCACGGGAGCGCCAAGTCGCCGTCGCTGTTGGCGCCGAGCATGGCGCGGCTCTCAGGCCCCGTGATCAGGAGCATCGACAGCGCGTTCGAGTGATCCGTGAGCGTCAGGCTGCCATCGCTTGGCAGGGCGCGGGCGAGCAGCTCGAAATCGTGCCACTGTGCGACTGCCGCCGTGATCAGCGTGAAATGATCATGCGCGTGCCGGATCAGCGACATCTCGGTCACGATGCGCCCGCGGTTGTCCGGGAAGTAGCCGAGGTTGAGACGGCCGACCTTCGGCAGCCCGCCCGAGATGCGGGTGCGCAACCAGTCGGCTGCCCCCTCGCCTTCGAGGTTGAAGCGGGAGAAGCCGCAGATCTCGATTACGCCGGCACTGTCACGCACGGCCTCGCATTCCTCGCGCACCCGCGGCTCCCAGGGGCCGTGGCGCGACCAGGTCTGGGTCGCCTCCTCGCTGGTGTCGTCGCCAGGGGCCGCGAACCAGGTCGCGCGCTCCCAGCCGTTGAAGGCGCCGAACTGCGCGCCCGCGGCTTTGAGGCGGTCGTAGAGCCCCGAGAGCTTGCGCTCCCGCCCGGCCGGCCAGGCGTGATGCGGGAAGTGCATCGCGTATTCGTGGCCATAGACCTCCATGCCTTTGGCGGTGGCATAGTCCTGATCGCCGGCGAAGGCCGTGTAGCGGCGGGGATCGACCGCCCAGGCGTCCCATTCGGTCTCGCCATGCAGGATCCACTCGGCGGCGATCTTGCCGGCGCCACCGCCCTGCGCGATCCCGAAGGTGAAGGAATGCGCCTCAAAGGCGTTCGGCACACCGGGCATCGGGCCGATCATCGGATGGCCGTCCGGCGCATAAGGAATGGGCCCGTTGATCACGCGACCGACCCCCTGGCTACCGAGCAGCGGCACGCGGCCGAGCGCGTCTTCGATGTACCACTCCAGCCGCTCCAGATCGTCTGGGTAGAGCTGGAAGCTGAAATCGTCCGGCATCGGATCGTCATCCGTCAGCCAGTGGGCCTTACAGTTCCGCTCGTAAGGCCCAAGGTTCAGCCCGCCCTTGTCCTGGCGCAGGTAGTAGGAGGTGTCCACGTCGCGGATGATCGGCAGCTTGTGCCCCTTCTCCGCGGTCCAGGCAACGATCTCGGGGATCTCATCGGTCAGGAAGTACTGGTGGGACATCACCACCATCGGCGTCCGCCGCCCGCCGTAGGGGATGAACCACTCCGAGACCTTCTGGGCATAATAGCCGGCGGCGTTGACCACCTTCTCGCAGCGGATCTCCCCCTTCTCTGTCTGCACGACCCACTCGCCGTTCTCCCGGCGCACGCCGGTGGCAGGGGTAAAGCGCAGGATGATCTGGCCGGCATCGCGCGCCCCTTTGGCCAGGGCCTGGGTCAGCTGCGCGGGATCGATATCGCCGTCGAGCGGGTCCCAGAGACCGCCTGCCAGCTCATGCGTCTCCATGAACGGGTGTTTTTCGACCAGCTCGTCCGGCGTCATCACGGCCATGTCCACGCCCTGGGTCCGGGCCATGGCGGAGACGTGCTCGAACTCCTTCATCCGCTCCAGCCCATGGGCGAGGCGCACCGAGCCCGTCACATGGTAGTTCATCGGATAATCGACCTTCTCGGCGAGGCCGCGATAAAGTTCGAGGCCGTAGCGCTGGAGGTTCAGGATCGTCCAATTGCCGCTGAAATTCGGGCAGTTGCCGGCGGCATGCCAGGTCGACCCGGCCGTCAGCTCGTTCTTCTCCAGCAGCACACAGCCCGTGCAGCCCATCATGCCCAGGTGATAGAGGACCGAGGCGCCGACGGCGCCGCCGCCGATCACGACGACAGGGGCGGTGGTTGGGAAATCGGCCATGGGGGTATCCTCTCTCGGTCTCGTCGATCGATCAGTAAACGGGCGGTGCGATCACCCAGATCGCGACCGCATCGGTTTCGTAGGGGTTGGCCCAGCGAAGGCTCTCGCCGCGGATGCGGATGCTATCGCCGGCCTCAAGGGTGAACTGCTCTGGCCCTAGCCAGACATCGAGCTTGCCCGCGATGATGCAGGCTAGCTCGGTCGTCGGCCGCGCCACGCGGGTCTTGCGGCGCGAGCCGGGGCGGAAGACGGAATGGATCACTTCGAACTCGTCGCTGAGATCGGGCGACAGCAGGCGCTCGACAAGCCCGACGGTACCCCGGCCCGCCTCACCATCGCTGCTGCCGAGGCTGCGCCCAGCGCCGGCGCGCACGATGCGCCCCTCCTCCCCAGGCCGGGGGGCGCCAGCGCCGAAGAGGAAGGAGCGGGAGACGCCCAAGGCGCTCGCGATCGCCTCGATATCATCCATCGCCGGTGTCGAGAGGTCGCGTTCCACCTGGCTCA
>JBCCLX010000346.1:0-5106 GCA_039026635.1 Pseudomonadota bacterium | reverse complement strand
GGGCTCAGTGGGGGATGAGATGAGAACTTGGGTGTTGGCCGCTTTCTTGGCCGTCCTGGCGCAACCGGCTGCCGCATTGACCTGGACCTTGGAGTTCGGCGGCACCGAGGTAGGGCGCTTCGAGACGAACGGGACCTTTGCAGATACGGCGGGCGCGTTCCGCTTTCTGCTCGATCCGGATACGGTCGTCTTCACCACCTCCGCCGAGCCCGTGATCACGACACTGCCCTTTGATGACGGCACGCAGCCTGGCGTTGGCTTCGAATGGGACGGCTCGGGGCCGACCCAGTTCTTTCGGTTCAACGACAGTGGCTCCCCGCTGACCAATGGCCTGAACCTCTTTACTGACAGTGCGACAGACAGCTTCGAGTTCAGTTTTGGGCTTTCATCGGGGGTGCCGAGGGCGTCGCTTCGCTTCTTCGAGGCCACCGTGATCGCTGACGGTCCCGTAACGCTGATGCCCACACCACCGGTGCCGCTGCCGGCGGCGGGGGGCCTGCTGCTTGCGGGCCTGGGCGGCTTGGTGGCGTTGCGCCGCAGGCGGCGCGATTAGGGGGACTGCCCGGGGGGCTAGGGGGCCCCGGCCTCCGATGCCATGGCCCATCCGGGATGTCGGCCCGGGCCCCTGTCCGACCAAACTCCCGATCCAGGTGACCCGATCAGTTTCCTGGGACGAGCTTGCCGGGGTTCAGGATGCCGGTTGGGTCGAGCGTTTGCTTGATGGCGCCCATGACCTGCCAGGCCTCGCCGTGTTCGGCCTCCATCAGCCCGCGCTTGCCGAAGCCCACGCCATGTTCGCCCGTGACTGTGCCGCCGAGGCGCAGCGCGCGTTCCGAGAGGCGACCGGCGAGACGCTGCGCCTCTGCCTTCTCGGCGGCCACCCCCGGCTCGATCAGGATCGAGAGGTGGAAGTTGCCATCGCCCACATGGCCGACCAGCGGGGCCATCAGCGGGCTGTCTTCGAGATCCACGCGCGTCTCTGCGATCGCCTCGGCAAGGCGCGAGATCGGTACGCAGATATCCGTCACATAGGCCTTGGCGCCGGCGCGTAGGGCCTGTTGGGCGTAGTAGACCTGGTGGCGCGCGGCCCAGAGGCGGGTGCGGGCTTCGGGATCGGCGGTCCAGTCGAAGCCAGCGCCGCCGTTGGCCTCCGCAAGTGCGCCAACCGTCTCTGCCTGTTCGGCGACGCTTGTGGGCGAGCCGTGGAACTCGAGAAAGAGGGTCGGTCGCTCTTCCATGGCGTAGCCGGAGTGGGCGTTGAAGCCGCGGATGGTGAGCGCGTCGAGCAGCTCGATACGCGCGACGGGGACGCCGGATTGGATGGTCTCGATGACCGTGGTGACTGCGTCCTCGACCCGGTCGAAGGCGCAGGTGGCCGCCGTGATCGCCTCGGGGATGCCATGCAAGCGCAGAGTCAGCTCTGTGATGATGCCGAGCGTGCCTTCGGAGCCCACGAAGAGCCGGGTCAGATCATAGCCCGCGCTGGACTTACGGGCGCGCGAGCCCGTGCGGATGACGCGCCCGTCCGCCAGCACAACCTCGAGCGCCATCACCGCCTCGCGCATCGTCCCGTAGCGCACCGCCGCCGTGCCCGAGGCGCGGGTCGAGGCCATGCCGCCGAGCGACGCGTCCGCACCTGGGTCGATGGGAAAGAAGAGGCCGGTGGCGCGCAGCTCCTCGTTCAGCCGAACGCGGCGGAGCCCTGGCTGAACGACGACATCCATATCCTCCGGATGCACCGCCAGCACCCGATCCATGCGGGAGAAGTCGAGCGTGATACCACCCTGGACAGGGAGCACATGGCCCTCGAGCGAGGTGCCCGTGCCCCAGGCCACGAGGGGACAGCCATGGGCAGAGGTCGTGCGTGCGATCTCGGCCACTTCCTCCGTGCTCTCGGGCCAGATCACGGCGTCTGGCAATTGGGGCGCATGATGGGCCTCGTCGCGCCCATGCTCGGCCCGGATCGCCTCTGCAAGGCTCAGCCGATCGCCGAACCGAGGGGCGAGCGTGGCGATGGCGGCGGCGATGCCGGGCTCGTTGCGCCGCTGGGCCGAGGGTGCCAGGCCGGGTGTCTGAGTGTTCATCAACGCCTCCCTAAAGGCCGCCGTCTCTGGGTCGCAGTCGTTGCGCCGCGCTCGCCCCACGGTCCTGTCCGCCTAGCTTTTCGCCTCGGCCTTGTCCATGAGACGCCAAGCCCGCCCAATGGGCATCGGCAGAATTGGCATTGGCAGAGAGGAGACGCCCCATGCAGGACGCAGCACCGACGCCCTTTCGCACCAAGACGCAGACGGTGCTGCCCGACTGGATCGACTATAACGGGCATATGAACGTGGCCTATTACACCTTGGCCTTCGACCGGGCGCTCGATGATCTCTACGAGGCGATGGACATCGGGCCGAGCGCGGTGAAGACCCGGGCGCAGGGGCCCATGGCGTTGCAGACGCAGATCCACTACCTCGCCGAGCTGCTCGAAGGGGAGGCCTTCTATTGCGATGCCCTGCTGGTCGACTGCGACCATAAGCGCGTGCACTGCATGCTGACGATGATTGCCGAGAGTGACGGTCGGCTGGCCGCGACCTATGAGACGCTGTCGATCAATGTCGACCTGACAGCGCGGCGCTCGGCCCCCTATCCCTCAGAGACGGCCGTGGCGCTCGAACGGCTCTGTCAGGCCCAGGCGGCACTCGCGCGGCCGGTGCAAATGGGACGCATCATCGGCATTCGACGCTGAGCGCGCAGAAAGGCACGGAGCCTCCCTTTCAGCGCCGCCGCTGCAGCGCTAGGCTCTGCGCGCGGAGCAGGGAGGCAGCGGGCCGGGATGACGATGGCCGCCGCAGTACCGGGGGAGGGTGACGGCGTCGGCGGGACAAGACCTGCAGGCGCAACCGACTCGCGCCAACAGCGCCTCGTGAAGCTGATCGACACCATCGGCCGCCAGATCGCAGGCAGTCGGCACGGACCGCGTCTGCGCCAGCAGGCGCCGCTCTGGATGATCGCCGTGGTGATCGGGGTGGTCACGGGTTTTGCCATCACGCTTTTTCGCAGCGCGATCCCTTTCCTGCAGGAGATCTTCTACGGCGCCTCCGACGAGATGATCCATTCCTATGTGGCCGGGCTGCCTTGGTACCTGGTGCTGCCCGTGCCGGTGCTCGGCGGGCTCGTCGTCGGCCTCCTGCTCGCGCGCTTCACCCCGGATGGGAAGGCGCGCGGCGTCTCGGATGTGATCGAAGCGGCGGCCGTGCGTGGAGGGCGGGTGGAGCGTCAGCCCGGGATCGTCTCGGCGGCTGCGGCGCTCATCACGCTCTCGACGGGCGGGTCGACGGGTCGTGAGGGGCCGGCGATCCATATCGGGGCTGTCATCGCTTCCTGGGTGTCGGAGCGGATGCACCTGAAGGATCTCGATGCGCGCGATGTGCTGGGCTGTGCCGCGGCCGCCGCGGTCTCGGCCAGCTTCAACGCGCCCCTCGCGGGCGCACTCTTCGCGCTCGAGGTCGTGCTGCGCCATTTCGCGCTTCATGCCTTTGGGCCCATCGTGCTCGCCTCGGTGGCGGCCACGGTCGTCAGCCGCCTGCATCTCGGGAACGTCACGGAGTTCTCGCTGCCCGACAACACCATCGGCTTTTACACCGAACTGCCCGCCTTCATGTTGCTCGGCGTGCTCTCGGGGCTCGCGGCGGTGGCGATGATGCGCACGATTTTCCTGGCCGAGACGGTGGGGGACAAGGTGCAGAGCGCGCTGAAGATCCCTGTCTGGCTCCGCCCGGCCGTCGCGGGGTTTCTGCTCGGCAGCATCGCGCTCGCCTTCCCGCATATCATCGGCGTCGGCTATGAGACGACGACCAATGCGCTGACCTCCCAGATCCCGTTTTGGACGGCTGTGGCCTTCGCCATCGTGAAGGTGGCGGCGGTCTCGATCACCTTCGCGGGACGCATGGGCGGCGGCGTGTTTTCGCCAGCGCTGATGCTGGGCGCGCTCCTCGGCACAGCCTTCGGCGCCGTCGCCATCGATGTCTTTCCTGGCGTTCAGGGCAGCCAGGGGCTCTATGCCATCGCTGGCATGGGCGGGGTTGCCGCCGCTGTCTTGGGCGCACCGATCAGCTCCACGCTGATCATCATCGAGCTGACGGGGGACTGGCAAGCGGGCATGGCCGTCATGGTTTCGATCGCGCTCGCCAGCGTGATTGCAGACCGCCTGGTCGCGCGCTCCTTCTTCATCACGCAGCTGGAGCAGAAGGGCCTGCATCTGGCCGCCGGTCCACAGGGCTATCTGAAATCCACCATTGATGTCGGTCACCTGATGCGCGTGCGCGGGGCCGATAATGGCGCGCCCGATACCGGATGCTGGGAGCTGCAGGCCCAGGGCTTCTTCCTCTACCGAAGCGATACGCTGGAGGAGGCGCTGCCGCTCCTGCGCCGAGCAGGTCGCCCCTTTGTCCCGGTGATGGCTGAGGCCAAGCGCGGCGAGCCGCCGGAGCTGATCGGCGCGCTCTTTCACACCGACGCGCTCAGTGCCTACAACCGCAAATTGGAAGACGAGCTGCGCGAAGAGCACTCCTGAGCGCTGGTGTCGCGCCGTCTCCCGCTAAGCTGGGTCCGGCGTGCGTCATTGCCGCGTTGGCGGCCGTCTCAATTTGGCGCAGTTACGTGCCGGTTTCTGCCGCTTGGTCACAGGCCCGTCCCGATACAAGCAATTAAACGTGAAACCCAGAGGCTGCACTGGGCGGAGGCGGCGGCAACGATTTTTTAGACTGATTTCACAGGTCGCACGGTTAACGGCGATACCGCCTCCGGGATCGCCTGGACGACAAACGGCGTCACCGACCCGGGTGATCTGACGGTGCAGACCGATCAGTTGATCGATCTTTCTGCGCCGGCGCCCGTCCTCTTCGACACCACAGCGGCTCAAGACCGCTTTGCCGTGGATCTCAACATCGAGAACGAAGCGTCCTGGTCGACGGATGTCTCCTTCAGCACCGAAGCGTTGGGGATCGAGCTGACGAGCTTCAGCCTCGATGCGTTCTCCTTCAACAACAGTGGGAACATCCAAGGCCAGAACGTGGTGCGCGAAGTCGATATCACGCTCATCATCAGCGAGGACGGCGGCGC
>JBCCLX010000345.1:0-5131 GCA_039026635.1 Pseudomonadota bacterium | reverse complement strand
GGGTGCGGGTGGGAGCATGTCGAGCCAATGGGCCCCCGCCGCCAGACGCGCGAGGGCGCCGTCGGCGAAGAGCAGCAAGAGCCCATGCCCGTCCACCGCGCTGTCCCGCAGCGGGCGCACGCCCTCGATCGTCGTGAGAACCCGGCCGTCAGGGTCATAGACGAAGAGCTGCTGGCGCCCCACGACATAGACCCGATGGCCCGCGCTATGGATCGCCCAGGCATCCTCCGGCACGGCCGCGAGCGGCAGTGGGATCCAGCCCGCCCCACCGTTGAGACGGTGCACGACCCTGCCGTCGCGGCTGAGCAGCAACACGCGCGCCAGATCGTCAACTGCGAGCCATGGCGGCAGGCGCAAGCCGCCCAACCTGCCGTCCTCAGCAAGGTCGACCAGGGCCTCTCGGGGGGCGAGCGTCAGGGGGGCGCCGGCGGGCGCGTCGATGCCATGGGCGTGTAGTGTCGGCCAGCGCGCCTCGGCCTCGTCGGTCAGACGAGACCAACCGTCCAGACGGATCCTGGGTGTTGCGGTCGCGGCGGGCGTGCTGCGGGTCGGCATCGCTCAGCGGTCCTCCCCATAACGCACCAAGATGTCGTGAGGCCCGGGTGCCGTCAGCTCGTGCCGGGCCAGCGTGATCGCGCGGGCCGGGTCTTCGACCGGCATGCCGTCGACGAAGACATCGAAGCGCGCGACCCCGAGCACACCCTCAACGGACTGCATCGGACCGAGCAGCAAAACGGGACGCAGATCGCGCCCGAAGGGCCAGTGCAGCGGCGAGAGCGCCCCGTCGAGCGCTGCGGTAACGGCATTGCGCACGGCATCTAGGCTCGCGCGGGGCGAAGCATCGACCGTGGCCTCCACGCTGACCCTGCGATAGGCGGGTCCTGTGGCGACGATCTCCACCCCGATCGGCCGACGCGGCTCCATATTGGCGACAATTGCATTCAGGAGCGCGGGGTCAGGGGCGGGGGGCGGCATCGCATCGCTCTCGGGCAGGACCAGGAGCGTCACGACGCCGGGGGTCTCGAGCGCTGGGAAATCTGGATGAAAGGCCGCCAGGGCATGGGCGCGGGCTACCTGAGGCGGGCGTGCGGCTTCCGCGGCGAAATCCGCGGCGGTGATCAGCCGGTTGCCGCCGCGCAGTCGTGCCGGAGCACTCTGCGCCAGCTCATCCGCTGTCTCCGCATCGGCGCCGCCGCGCGCGGCCAGGCGGTTCTCCACCTTCGCCACCCCGCGCAGCGTACTGACGAGGGCCGAGACCGCGCCCGCCGGCACATTGCCCGCTGCCCCACCCCCATGGCGGTACTGACGCGCAAAGAGCTCGAGCCCCGCGGCTGGGATGCGCCCGTTGCGCCCCGTGCCGAAACAGAGGAGCCCCTTGGCGGGCTCGAGTTCATAGACAGGCTCATCCGGCCCGGCTTCGGCCAGTGTCTCCACCTGCTCCCAGACCGTGCCCTCATTGTCGAAGAGCTCAACGCTCCCGGTGATGACGGGCGCGCGGGCGAGGGTATGTTCCTGATCCGGCAGGCCCGTGGCCTCGGCCACGAACTCATCGCGCCGCGTCGTCTCTTGGCGCGCCGGCACCGTGTTGGGCCAGAGCGCATCGATGATGGCGGGCCGGCCCGCGGGATAGGCGCCGGCTGCGAGGCGCAGGCGGATCCAATGGAGCGGCGGATCATCGGGCCGCTCCACCGTCGGCACACTCGCCTGCGGGCCCGCGATCCGAAGCGTGCCCTCGCGCAGGAACGCCGCGGTCGTGTCCTCAATGATCGGCAGCCTGCGCCAAACCGGGCTTGCCGCATCATCGCGATACTCGGCCACCAGGCGGACGGGCGGCACCAGGATCTCATCGGCGCTGCTGACCGGGGGGCCGCCGAGCACTGGGCGCTTGAAGAGGTGAAAGCGCATCTCGCCTGGGAAGAGGCCGCGCCCCTCTGGCGGCGGCGGTCGCTTCGGCACCGCGAAGCCCAGCATCAGCGCAGCACCCACCGTCGGCGCCAGCCCGAAGGGCAGGACGTCTTGGTCGACGGCCTCGTGTTCCGCCGTCACATCCGCGAGATCGGCCCCGTCGAAGACCATGACTTTCGCCAGCGGTTGGGTGATCAGATCGACCGAGGCGCTCGTCTCGAAGATCAAGCGCCCGTCAGGGCCCGGTGCGGCGACCTGGGCGCCCGCGGCAACACCGTCGATCCGCCCCGCATCGGGGTCCGCCGTGAAGGTCAGCGCCACCTGTGCGGGCAAGGCGGGTCGCGGTTTGACCCCCACGAGATCGAGCAGTTCCCGGCGCAGCCTCTCGGGAAGACCGTCGATCTGATGCGCCAGGCCTTCGCCGAGGATCGCGAAGAGCTGCAGCATGGCGATGCCGGGATCGCCTTCGTTGTAGTCGTTCCACTCGGGCAAGTAACGCGGGATCGCGCTGCGCAGCGCCTCGAAGATCGTCTCCGCGCTCTTGGCCTCGATATCGGGGATGCGGGGCTCGCTGGGCTCCATGGCTCACCCTCCCCTATGCCGCGCCGACGCGGATCAGGCCGCCGGCCGTCGCGTCCTCGCCCTCGCTGAGGACGAGGGGATAGATCTTGTTGAAGACCTGGTTCGTCTCCCGCAGCCGATAGGCGATGTGCAGGTCGATCAGCGTGGGCGCGGAGGGAGCGGTCTCGACCTCCACCGCAATCACATCGACGCGCGGTTCGTAGCGGGTGATCGCCTCGCGCACGCTGTCCTCGATCTGGCTTCGGAGCGTCACGGTGTTGGGGCGGAACAAAAGGGTCTGCAGTCCGCAGCCGAACTCGGGGCGCAGAACGCGTTCGCCGGGGGCGGTGAAGAGGATCAAGCGAATGCTCTGCTCGACCTTTTCCGGCCCCCCAATCAGGCGCGGCCCGCGCGCGTCGCTGGTCATCGGAAAGGCCCAGCCTCGGCCGAGGAGCGGATCGTAGAGACCTGTCATCTCAGCCTCCGATCAACACGGTTGAGCCGGCGATGACGGTGCCCCCGGGCTTGTCGACCGGGTCGTTGCAGGTCTTGGCCGTGTCGCCCATGCGCGCGGCCTGACGCCCGTTGATGAGCACGGTGGCCGAGCCCGTCGTCACCTCGCCGCGGTTGCTGGGCGGGTTGACGAAACTGCCGCCGATGGGGATGTGCGAGGGCGTGTTCGTGGCCGTTGAGCCGACGGTGGCCGCCGCCATGCCCTCGATCTTCACATCACCGCTCAAGTCGCCGTCGAGTTGGCCCGTGAAGGGATGGGGCACCATCACGGGCGTTGCAGGCGGCGGGGGTTGGATCAGATGCGTGTCGAGGGCGACAACCTGATCGCGTTCCTTGGCGGCGGGCATCCCGGGCATCGCGGCCTCCTCAGTTGAGCTCGATGGTGGTGCCGGAGACGGTCACGCTGCCGCTGTCGGCCGCGATCGAGATCGAGCCACCGGCACTGATCTCGATGTTCTGAGCGCTGAGGCGCAGCGTGCCGGTGGCTTCGACCTGGACATCGCCCTCGGCGCTCACGCTCAGCTGGCCGGCTGCGGTGTCGAGGGAAACGGTGAGCCCACCGCTGCTGTCGAAGAGCTCCACCTTCTCCGCGCCGGGTGTGTCGTCGAACCGCAGGATTGCGCCGCTGCGTGAGACGATCTGCTGCCAGTTGTTCTCGCCTGGATTGCCGTCATCGGGCGGGGGCTGATCGGCGTTGCTCCAGATCGATCCGATGACGATCGGGAACTTCGGATCGCCCCGTTCAAAGCCGACCAGGACCTGATCGCCCGGCTTTGGGCGGAACCAGGTGCCCGCGCCGCCGCTTGCCATCATTGTCGAGACCGGGGCCCAAGTGCTGGGCTGGTTCGCGAAGTCGGGAAACTCGACGCGGATGTTGCCGAGGCCTTCCGGATCGTCGCTGTCGATCACGGTGCAAAGGATGAGGCCGTTGTCGCTGAAGGGTTTCATCAGTCGATCTCCTCGCGGCGACACTCAAAGCGCGTCGCGTAGCCGCTGTCGTCGATGCTGTGGATGGTTTTGGTGAGCAGGTGCCGGCCCGAGAACCGGGTGCCGAGGCCCTCGAGATAGACGATCCCGCCGGCGCGAAGCCTGGGCAGGCCCACGACGCTGCCGTTGCCCTGCACCATCTCCTTGGCCGTCTTCTCCAGCGTCTCGCGCGCCAGGATATCGGCCTCGCGCTGGGATCGGACGGGATGGTCGGCAATGACCTCGACCCGGCTTTCCAGGTCGCTGTCGACGCGGGATTGCTGGCCTGCGTCGCCCACGCCGCGGGTGCGCAGGTCGGACCGGCGCGCTTCACCCACGATGGGCTCCTTGTTGCGCCGGTCCCAGGCCTGCACGCGCACACCGCCAACCTGGCGTGCGGTGCTGAAGCGGGGCGCAAAGTCGATCAGCGTGCTGCCATAGGTCAGCTTATAGACAGGGCGCTGGGCGATGGTGTCGGAGGGGCCGAAATAGAGCCCGGGCTGTCCGTCGGGCGTCTCCTCCACCACGATGTCATAGCCGAGCCGGCGTGCCCGATCCTTCAGGAACAGCAGATCGTACTGGTTGTGCTGGAAGACGAACTCATGCGCCTCCTCGCGCCCCTCCGCCTCCCGATCCGTGCGTAGCGCCAGATCCATCGGACCCACGATCTGCCGCGCGATCTCGCTGTCGGTCATGTTCTCGAAGACCTGGCTGCGCTGTTCGCCGCGTAGGTCGTCGAGACGGTTCAGCCCCTGGAGCGTGAGCACAGACTGGCCGCCGGCGGGAAAGGAGACCTGCATGTCCGTGATCGTGCCGGTCATCACCCGATGCATGTCGGAGGGGTGATAGCCGAGGTCGATCTCGATCTGCGCACGCGGCAGGAAGAGATCGCCGTCGGAGTATTTGAAGGCGCGGCGCTCGGCGTCCCAGTTGTTCACCGTCAGGCTGAACTGGTCGATGGCCTCCAGATCGTCGACATATTCCAGCCGCGTCACATCGTTGATCACCGTGCGATCAAGCCGACGACCTCGGACCCGGATCTCGACGCTGGGGACATAGAAATCGCTTTCGCGCGCGATGCTGATTGGCTGGTTCATCGCGCGCGCTCCTCGGCGAGCCGCGCGGGCGTGAGCGGGGGCACGCTCAGGACCGTGCCGGGTACGGGACGGAGAGGATCGCGTACGGC
>JBCCLX010000344.1:0-5134 GCA_039026635.1 Pseudomonadota bacterium | reverse complement strand
GCGGGAGGCGGGATGCGATCTCCTCTTCGCGCCACCACCCTCGGAGATGTATCCGCCCGGCTTTGCCACCGAGGTTCGGGTGCGCGGGCTGGCCGATGTCCTGTGCGGTGCGGCACGACCGGGGCATTTCGACGGTGTCGCGCAGGTCGTGACGAAGCTCCTGAACCAAGCCGGCGCCGATAGGGCGATCTTCGGCGAGAAGGACTGGCAGCAGCTGGCGATCATCCGGCGCCTGGCGCGCGATCTCGACATTCCGACCGAAATCCTCGGCGCACCGATCCTGAGAGAGCCGGACGGGCTGGCCCTCTCATCGCGCAACCGGTATCTTTCCGAGATCGAGCGCAGCATCGCGCCGGCACTTTTTTCGGTGCTGAGCGCGGTGGGGTCACGGTTCCGTAGAGGACATTCGGCACAAGATGCCGTCCGCGGTGCTGAGGATGAGCTTGTGAGTGCGGGGTTTGAACGCGTGGATTACGTTGAGATTAGAGACGGTGTGACGCTGGCGCCCATCGACGGCGATGCGGCGGGCCATCCGGCAGCCCGGGTCTTCGGCGCCGCGCATCTGGGCCGGGCGCGGTTGATCGACAACATCGCAGTTGCCGGTGCAGACACTGGATCAGGGGTTCGCGCGACGGCGGAGGGGGCCCGGTGAACACGCTTCGCGACATCATCGACATCCCGCCCGTCTGGACGCTGCTGGCGATGGCGGGCGCCTATGGCATCGCGGATGTCTTCCCGGGGTTCGGATCCGGCACAGTGGCGCCCGGCATTGCCATTATGGTGGTGGGGTTCACCATCGCGATCTGGGCCGTCGTGACGCTCATGAACGCGCAGACCAGCGTCATGCCCAGGGCCAAGCCCAGCTTGCTGGTGCGCGCCGGGCCCTATCGCTATAGCCGCCATCCGATCTATCTGGCTGATCTCGTGATCCTCGGCGGCTGGTGCGTCGTGACGGGGCAGCTGGCGACGCTGCTCCTCATCTTCCCGCTCGGCTGGCTGCTCTATCGTCGGTTCGCCAAGCCCGAGGAGGAGCGGCTCGAGCGCCGCTTCGGCCATGGCTATCGCGCCTGGCATGCGGAGACGCCCCGCTGGCTCTGAGAGGTTGGCCTGAGGACGTTCGCTCTCACGGGTGGGCCCTCGAGGGGCTGTCCTTTAGGGCCTGCGCCTAAAGAGGCGATCAGCGGGAGGGCGCGGCCTCGGGCGCTGTCTCGAACCAGTCCAGCATCCGCGATGTCCAGCCGGCGGGCACGATATGGCCGCCTGGATGGAGCGAGAGAGAAATCCGACCCGCGCTGCAGGACGTCCAGTCCCGCCGCCAGCGCGGACCATCCGTCCAGGCCTCGTCGGGCAGGCGCGCGGTGCAGCCGAGCGTTCTGCGCAGGATGGCGAGGCTCTCGAAGGCGTCTCCCTGCGTCAGGCGACCACCTCCGATGAGCCGGCCTTCCAGGGGAACGACACGATCGTCCCAGCCATGGGTGTGAAATAGCGCGAGCCCCTCCTCACCGGGCGCGGTGCAGCCCGTCGGGATGGGATACCAAAAGGCGCCGGCGACGGGCGCATAGGCCGCGAAAAGGTCCGGGCGTTCGCAGGCGACGTACCAGACCATGGAGCCACCGCGCGAGAAGCCGCCGAGCAGAACGCGCTCCCGGTCCACGCCCCGGCTTGCCGCGTCCTGGAGGACAGCGTCGAAGAAGGCCAGATCGTCGCGCGGGTGGCGCCCGTCATCGCGCACGGCCCAGTCGCGCTGCGTGCGCCCGGCGCGCGGGATGCCTTCCGGCAGGATCAGCGCGTAGCCACGCGCGCTTAGGGTCACCCGCAAGTCCGCACGCCCGCGCAGCGTCCCCTCAGGCGAGGCGCCCCAACCGTGCAGGAAGAAGAGCGCTGGCACTGGGGCCTCTGCCTCCGGCATGACCAGCCGATAGACCCCGCCTTCTACCGCGCAGTCCGTCTGAGCGCCGCAAGCAACCGCGGGCAACGGCAACAGGGCGACGAGCAGGGCCGCGGCGAGGAGAAGCGAGAGGCGGGGCATGACGGCATCCTTTCTCGATTTGCCGGGAAGCTAGCCCAGACACGCCCGCCTTCACGCTCACAGTTTTATGCAGGACGCCTCTGCTGAGAGAGGGCCCTGCCAGGAAGCCCCCTGCCGCTACTGGATGATCGTCTCCGGCCCCATCAGCGCATGGGGCAGCGTGAGCGAGATCTCGGGGATGTAGGTCACTAGGATCAGGAAGATGAAGAGGATCCCGAGCCAGGGGAGCGCCGCCTTGACCACCTCGAAGATCCCCATCTTCGCGACACCGGAGGTGACGAAGAGGTTGAGGCCCACTGGCGGTGTGATCATCCCGATCTCCATATTGACCACCATGATGATGCCGAGGTGGATCGGATCGATCCCGAGCGAGATGGCGATGGGAAAGACCAGCGGCGCCACGATGATCAGAAGGCCCGAGGGCTCCATGAACTGACCGCCGATCAGCAGGATCACATTGACGATCACGAGAAACAGGATCGGGCCGAAGCCCGCTTCCAGCATTGAGTTCGCGATCTGCTGCGGGATCTGCTCGTCGGTCAGCACATGCTTGAGGATCAGCGCGTTGGCGATGATGAACATCAGCATCACCGTCAGCTTACCGCCCTCGAGCAGCGTCTGCTTGGTGTCTGGATGGACGAAGGCTGTCAGCAGCGCATAGGGCCGTCGGACGAGTGGCACAGGGTAGTCTTCATCCTCGGGCGGGCGCAGCGGGCCCATATCGCGATAGACGAAATTCGCCACCAGGAAGGCGTAGACGGCGGCGACGGCGGCGGCTTCGGTCGGCGTGAAGATCGCAGGCGTCAGGCCCGGCACGCCGTAGATCCCGACCATGATGATGACGATGAGGAACAGGCCCCAGAAGGCATCGCGAAAACTGTCCCAGATCTCAGTGGCACCGGCGAAAGGCTGTGCGGGCATGTCCTTCACGCGGGCGGCGATGTAGATGCCGACCATCAGCATGAGGCCGGCCAGGATGCCCGGCACGACGCCGGCGAGAAACATCCGGCCGACCGAGACATCGGTGGCCGCCGCATAGACAACCATCACGATCGAGGGCGGGATCAGAATGCCGAGCGTGCCGGCATTACAGATCACGCCGGCTGCGAACTCCTTCGAGTAGCCCACCTGCCGCATCGCCGCGATCACGATGGTGCCGATGGCGACGACAGTGGCGGGCGAGGAGCCGGAGAGGGCCGCAAACATCATGCACGCAAAGACGCCCGCGATGGCGAGCCCGCCGCGCAGATGGCCGACACAGGCGATGGCGAAGCGGATGATCCGCCGCGCCACGCCGCCGGTACTCATGAAAGAAGAGGCGAGGATGAAGAAAGGGATCGCCAGCAGCGTCGCGTGGCCATCGAAGGCGTTGAAGAGGGTGCCGGCGATGGAGGCGAGCGAGGTGTCGGAGAAGACGTAGAGAAAGATGATCGAGGCGAGGCCGAGGGCGACGGCCACCGGCACGCCGATCAGCAGGAACCCGATGACGAGGGCGAAGAGAAGGACGACTTCCATCAGCGCGTCTCCCCGCCGGCCTGCTCGATCTGGTCCTCGACCTCATGCGAGACGATCAGCATGGCTTGCCGTCCCGTCCAAAGCCGCCAACCGGCTTCGCCAAAGCGCAGGATCAGGAGCAGCGCGGAGAGGGGCAGGACGGCATAGGGGATAAAGCGAGGCAGCTTCTCATAGGCCTCGCCCTGGTTAATCGACTTGCCCCAAGCCTCGAGAAAGCCCGGCATCGGAATGTCGTTCACCTCGTACCAGATCTGGTCCCGCCAGGCGCCGTCGAGCTCGGGCAGGTTGGCGAAGGGGGCCCAGTAGTTCCAGCAGCCGATGAAGAGCAGGAGAGAGAAGACGAGGCAGCAGGCGAGGGCGCAAAAGGCCAGGATGCGCCGTCCGGCGGGGCCGAAGAGGTTCACGACGACATCGACACCGAGATGCGCATTGATCTTCACGAGGTAACTCGCGCCGATCAGCACGAGCCAGGCGAAGAGGAAGACCGTCGCCTCCAGCGCCCAGAGGATGTTGTCGTTGAAGACGTAGCGGGCGATCACATTGGCGAAGGTGATCAGGGTCATCGCGCCGAGAATGACCGCGATCAACGTCTCCTCGATCTCATGGATCACCCGGCCTGCGGGTGTGGTGGGCTTGTACTGGCTCATGGAGGCCTCGCTCGGATGGCCGCAAAAGGGGGGCTTGGGAGAGGCGCCGGCGGTGCGGCAAGGTCCCGGGCTTGACCCGGGACCTCCTTAACGGGCGCTCGGCAAAGGCGGTCCCGGGTCAAGCCAGGGACTGAGGAGGCAGCGCCGGGCTGCGATGCGCAAGGCCCGTTCTCGTTGCTGGGCGCTGCCGCCGTCGACCGCGGCAGATGCCGCCTGGGATCAGCTGGCGCCGTTGGCCGCTTGGGCGGCGTCGATGTTGTCCTGGCCGACATCGTCCTGGAATTTCTCCCAGACGGGTTTCATCGCCTCGACCCATTTCGCGCGCTGCTCGGCCGTCAGACTGCGGACCTCGCCGCCGGCGGCGATGATTGCGGCCTTGGCCTCTTCGTTCACCTTGGTGGACTCGGCATTGCGGGTCGCGGTCACCTCATCGACGATGGTGCTGAGCTGATCGCGAACATCGGCGTCCAACCCGTCCCACCACTCCGTCGAGGTGACGACGAGGTAGTCGATGATGCCGTGATTGGTCTCGGTCGTGCCGTCCTGCACTTCGAAGAACTTCTGGCCGTAGATGTTGGACCAGGTGTTCTCTTGGCCGTCCACGACGCCCTGCTGGAGTGCGCCATAAACCTCGGAGAAGGCCATCTTTTGCGGATTGGCCCCGAGTGCTTCCATCTGGGCCACCAGCACGTCCGAGGGCTGGACGCGGAACTTCAGCCCTTCGGCATCCGTCGGCGCGAGCAGAGGTTTGGAGGCGGAGAATTGCTTCATGCCGTTGTGCCAATAGGCGAGGCCGAGAAGCCCGCGGCGCTTCATGCTCTCCTTGAGCGCGACGCCCGTGTCGGAGGATTGGAACCGGTCCACCGCGTCGATATCGGCGAACATGAAGGGCAGATCGAAGATGCGGAACTTCTTGGTGAACTTCTCGAACTTCGAGAGCGAG
>JBCCLX010000343.1:0-5135 GCA_039026635.1 Pseudomonadota bacterium | reverse complement strand
GTGCGGCTCGCCCTCGAGACCCTGGCGCCCCCCCTGGTTCCCCTCGCACCCGAGGTTGTGCTCGTCCATGACGCCGCCCGCCCCTTCGCCTCGCCCGCGCTCTGGGATGCTCTGATCGATGCCGCAGCCGCGGGTGAGGGAGCGATCGCGGCGGAGCGGGTGGTTGATGCGCTCTGGCGGGAAGGGGCGGAGGCGCGGGCTGAGACGCCCTGCCCCCGCGCCGGCCTCTGGCGCGCCCAAACCCCGCAGGCCTTTCCGTTCGAGGCTCTCTTGGCCGCGCATCAGGCGGAGGCGGGGGCGGAGACGCCAGCGCTCGACGATGCGGAGGTCTTTCGCCGCGCTGGACACAGCGTGCGGCTGATCCCCGGGGAGCCCGACAACTTCAAGATCACGACGCCAAGCGATCTGGCCCGCGCCGAGCGCATCGCGCGCGCGATCCCAGAGACCGAGGAGGGGCCAGAAGAGGCGCCCCAGCAGGCGCCCCAACAGGCACCCATGGAGACGCAGATGGATGTGCGCACCGGCCATGGCTTTGACGTTCACCGCTTCGGACCGGGCGACCATGTGATGCTCTGCGGCGTGCGGGTCCCTCACAGTCATGGGCTGGTCGGCCATTCCGATGCCGATGTGGGACTGCACGCGCTCTCCGACGCGCTCTATGGCGCGCTGGCGGAAGGCGATATCGGCACGCATTTCCCCCCCTCGGATCCCCAGTGGAAAGGGGCCAAAAGCCATGTCTTCCTCGCCCATGCTGGCGCCCGAGTGGCGGCACGAGGCGGGCGGATCACGAGCCTCGATGTCACGCTTCTCTGCGAAAGGCCCAAGATCGGGCCCCACGCAGCGGCGATGCGGGCCGAGATCGGGCGGATCCTCTCCCTCGACCCCGGGCGCATCGGGCTGAAGGCGACGACCATGGAGCGCATGGGCTTTATCGGGCGCGAAGAGGGCATGGGCTGTATCGCGACCGCCACCGTCGTCCTGGGGGGCGCATGAGCGCGTTGAACCGCTGGGAGGGTTTCCTCACGCTTGGGGGCATCGGTCATCGCGCGCCGGCTGCCGGGACGGTTGCGAGCATCGCCGCGATCCCCTTCGCTTGGGCCTGCCATGCCCTCGGCGGCTTTTGGCTGATGGGCCCGGTCACGGTCGCGATCGCCGTGCTCGGCTATCTCGGCACGCGAGAGCTTCTGGCGGCGCGAGAGACGCCGGATGCCGATCCCCAGGAAGTGGTGATCGACGAGGTCGCGGGCATGATGATCGCCCTCTGGCCCCTCTCGATCGGCCTCACGGTGACGGGCGCCGACTGGTGGGTCTGGCCCTGGCCCGGCGTCCTGGCCGCCTTCGTCCTTTTTCGTGCCCTCGATATTTTGAAACCACCGCCGATCAACTGGTGTGAACGCGCGCCCGGGGCGGTCGGTGTTATGTTGGATGACCTGGTCGCGGGGGCGCTCTCGGCGCTGATCGCGGCGATTGCGGCGGGAGTGGCCCATGGATGGTTCTGACGCGCTGGCCGATTTGGCCGAGACCTTGCTGAGCGTGGCGGCACGCAAGCAGTTGATGGTGGCGACGGCGGAGAGCTGTACGGGCGGGCTGATCACCTCGGTGCTGACGGATATCCCCGGCTCCTCGGCGGTGGTGGACCGAGGCTATGTGACCTACTCCAATGAGGCCAAGACCGAGATGCTGGGCGTGCCGGCGGCGCTGATCGCACAGCATGGGGCCGTCTCCGAGCCTGTGGCGCGCGCCATGGTGAAGGGGGCGCTGGCGCGCAGCCGGGCGGATCTCGTCATCGCAGTCACAGGCATCGCGGGACCCGGCGGGGGAAGCCCGGCCAAGCCCGAGGGGGTGGTCCACTTCGCCTGGGCCACGCGTGTAGGCGATGGGGCGCATGAGCGGGTCGAGTTCGGCGCCATCGGCCGCGGCGCGGTGCGGGCTGCGACCGTGAGCCACGCGCTGACCCGTCTCCTCGACCTCGCCAAAGCGCACTAACGCCCCCTGAAAGGACCGTGCTGCCATGGCATGCCCGCCTGAGAGTGACCCAAAGACCGAGGCTTCGAGATCGCCCGCTGCGAAGGAGCGATTGGCCCTGCCCCATGATGACCTCGACGCGATCGCCAGCGCCGCCTGGGCGCGGCTGGTCCGCGGGGCAAGCGACAAGCGCGCGGCCTTCAACAGGCCACAGCTTGCCACACTCGGCGCCCAGGGCTGGCCGGAACAGCGCACGGTTGTCCTGCGCCGCGTGGACCCGGCCGAGCGACGCCTGGTGATCCACACCGACCGCCGCTCGACCAAGTCCGGGGAAATCGACGCGGATGGTCGTGTCTCGCTCCTCTTCTGGGACCCTCGCGCCCTGCTGCAGCTCCGTCTCTGGGGGCAGGCCCGCCTGCTAACGAGCGATGCGATAGTCGAAGAGGAATGGACGCGGCTGAGCGAACTGAGCCGCGGGATCTATCGCGTGCCGATCAATCCGGGTCGCCCGATCACGTCGCCCAAGGACGGTGACGGGCAGATCGCGGAAAGCGGGCGCGAGGTCTTCGCCGTCATCTCCGTCACCGTGATGCGCTTTGAATGGCTGCATCTGCGCAAGGGCGGGCATCGGCGGGCGCGGTTCGACCTCAGTGCCGCCGGCTGGGAAGGGCGTTGGCTCGCCCCCTGAAGGCGCGCCCCTCCCTCAATGGGGCGCGGCGAGCGAGGCTTCCTCCGGCGCGCCATAGAGCACGGCCGCGCGTTGTTCGAAGGCGCGCACGATCCGCTGCATCGCCTCGTTGAAGACAACGCCCACAACGGCCTGAAGCGTCCGGCTCTTGAACTCGAAATCGACCGAGAAATCGATCTCGCAGCGCGCCTCCTCCGGCCGGTCGTGAAACTCCCAGTGGTTGTTGAGATAGCGAAAGGGCCCGTCGAGATATTCGACATCGATGATCCGCCGCTCGGGGTCGAGGGTCACCCGGCTGCCGAATTTCTCACGGAACACCTTGAAGGAGATCACGAGGTCGGCGTCGATCTGCTCGCGCCCGTCGCCGAGATCGATCCGCTTGCGAACCCGGCAGGCGCTGCACCAGGGCAGAAACTTCGGATAGTCCTCAATGCCGGCCACAAGGGCGAAGAGCTGCTCATCCGAATAGGGCAGCACCTTCTTTTCCGCATGAAACGGCATCTTGCCCCCTGCCTCCGCGCCGAACTGGTCGGCGCGTAGATACACCCAACAGGTTAGCATTCAACCGCGCTGGAGAGGCATGGGCAAGGCGCTGTCAGGGCATAGGCAAGGCATGGGCAAGGCGGCTGCGAGCCGTGCTTCCCGATGGCGCTCAGGCGCGCCTTGCCTGACGCGCTGCACGCAGCTGCGCGAAATCGTCGCCGGCGTGGTAGCTGGAACGCGTGAGCGGCGTGGCCGAAACCATCAAGAACCCCTTGGCATAGGCTGCCTTCTCATAGGCGGCAAAGGCTTCGGGCGTGATGTAGTCGGCCACGGCATGATGCTTCGGCGTCGGCTGCAGGTATTGCCCGATCGTCAGGAAATCCACATCGGCCGCGCGCAGATCATCCATCACCTGAAGCACCTCGACGCGCCGCTCGCCCAGCCCGACCATCAGGCCGGATTTCGTAAAGGCGTTCTTGTCGAGCTCCTTCACCCGTTGCAGGAGGCGCAGCGAATGAAAGTACCGCGCGCCTGGGCGCACCTCGGTGTAGAGCCCCGGGACCGTTTCAAGGTTGTGGTTAAAGACATCGGGCCCTGCCTCGACGACGGCCTCGAGCGCGCTGTCGGGGCAGCGCAGGAAATCGGGCGTCAGAACCTCGATCGTCGTCTCGGGATTGCGACGGCGCACAGCACGGATCGTCTGGGCGATGTGGCTGGCCCCCCCGTCCTCCAGATCGTCGCGGTCGACCGAGGTGATCACCACATGGGAGAGCCCCAGCTTCTCCACTGCATCGGCCACGCGCGCAGGCTCAAAGACATCGAGCACATCGGGCCGACCCGTCGCAACATTGCAAAAGGTGCAACCGCGCGTGCAGATCTCGCCCATGATCATCATGGTCGCGTGACCTTGGGACCAGCACTCGCCTACATTCGGGCAGCCCGCTTCCTCGCAGACCGTGACCAGCTTGTGCTCGCGCATGATATCGCGGGTTTGACGATAGCCTTCCGAGGTCGGGGCCTTCACCCGGATCCAGGGGGGTTTGGCAGGGCTCGCGTTATCACGGCGATGGGCCTTCTCGGGATGACGATCCGCACGATCATTGAGATCGCGCGCCTTGCGCGCTGCGCCGCTCCCCTCACCGGATCTCTCAACGGTGGTCGCATCCGTCATGCCGTCTCTCCCATGCATCTCGTAGCGATATAACACCCTTGCGCGCCACACGCAGCCCATCCGAGCGGGATGCCGGGTCCCGCTCCTGCGGCATCTCGCGCGCGTCCAAAGCCGCGGAATGCCTTTGCTTTCCGCCTGTTGGAGTGCACCTCCATACCCTGCTCGCTACCTAGTGTTCAGCAAAGGCACGCTATCGTACCGCGATCACGCACCTGGGAGTGACCTCGATGAATATGACGCCTGACTCTGAGCAGTTCGTCACGACGACCAAGACGGCACGCGTCAACCGACCGGCCTGGATCGACGCCAATTTTGCAGTGGCTGAGGCGCATAATGCAAAGCGCGGTCTGGCGTGGACCGGCGCGAAACTTGCCATGGGCCACATGGTTGAGGGCTACAAGGAAGAGTCGAAGAAGACGAGCTATCGCGTAATGCTCGGCGGCTCCTACCTCGTGTTCTGGGGCACCGCGGCGCTCTTTGGGATCGCCATTCTTGTCTGAACTGCGCTGATCCCTGATGTCGGCCCGTTACGGTCTCCGTGACGGGCCTTTCGTGTGACGCCGCATTGTGTCCGTGGGCCGGCCCCTCGTATAACGCCGCCATGACAGAACCGGTTCATATCATCGGCGGCGGCATGGCCGGCTGTGAGGCGGCCTGGGCCTGTGCCAACCTGGGCGTGCCCGTGGTGCTGCATGAAATGCGCCCGCAGGTGACGACATTCGCCCATCAAACCGAGGGGCTCGCTGAGCTCGTCTGTTCCAACTCCTTCCGCTCCGATGATCATGAGAGCAATGCCGTCGGCCTCCTGCATGAGGAGATGCGGCGCGC
>JBCCLX010000342.1:0-5136 GCA_039026635.1 Pseudomonadota bacterium | reverse complement strand
GCCTGGTCCTGGCCTGAGGAATGGGGTGGGCCTGGCTGGACGCCGGTGCAAAAACACATCTTCGAGGAGGAGATGGTGGCCGCCGGCGCGCCGCGCATCGTGCCCTTCGGCGTCAATATGCTGGGCCCGGTGCTGCTGAAGTTCGGCACAGAAGAGCAGAAGCGCCACTATCTCCCGCGCATCCTCGACGGCACGGACTGGTGGGCGCAGGGGTATTCCGAGCCGGGCGCGGGCTCGGACCTGGCGAGCCTCAAGACCAAGGCGGTGCGGGATGGCGACCACTATGTCGTCAACGGCCAAAAAACCTGGACGACGCTTGGTCACTACGGCAACTGGCTCTTCTGCCTCGTGCGCACCGATCCGCAGGCCGCCAAACCTCAGGAAGGCATCAGCTTCCTGCTGATCGACATGAAGACGCCCGGCGTCGAGGTCCGCCCCATCGTCACCCTCGATGGCGAGCATGAGGTCAACGAGGTCTGGCTCACGGATGTCCGCGTGCCCGTCGAGAACCTTGTGGGCGAGGAGAACAAGGGCTGGACCTGCGCGAAATTCCTGCTGACGCATGAGCGCACCGGTATCGCGGGTGTGGCCTATTCCAAGGCGCTGGTCGGCCATCTCAAGGGTGTGGCGCAGAGCGAGACGGCCGGCGGGCGACCCCTGTCAGACGACCCGCTCTTTGCCGCGCGCATGGCCGAGCTCGAGATCGATCTGATGGCCATGGAGATCTTCAATCTGCGCATCGTGGCCGCTGCAGGCGCGGGCAAGGCGCCGGGGCCGGAAAGCTCGCTCCTCAAGATCAAGGGCACGCAGGTGCGCCAGGAAGCGACGGATCTGTTGCGCCGCGCGCTGGGGCCCATGGCCATGCCCTATCTGCCGGAGCAGTTCGACGAGGGCTGGAACGGTGAGCCCGTGGGGCCCGATTACGCCGGACCGCTGGCGCGGAACTACTTCAACATGCGCAAGCTCTCGATCTATGGCGGCTCCAACGAGATCCAGCGCAACATCGTCGCCAAGGCGATGCTGGGGTTCTGAGCCCGCCGTCCTTCGCTCCCGCATGGCGACGCTCTGGTTTCAGGGCGCGCCATGCGACAGACTGTCCTCAACGATAACCAGGGACGGGGACGACCATGGACTTCGAGCTCTCCGAAGAGCGTCGGATGCTGGCCGAGACGGCCGAGCGCTATTTCCGGGATCGCTACTCGATGGAGGTGCGCCGCGCCGCCGCCGCTGCTCCCGAGGGGTTCGATCGCGAGCGCTTGGCGGAGCTGACGGAGCTTGGCCTGATGGGCGCGCTCTTGCCGCCGGAGGTCGAGGGCTTCGGCGGCACGGGCGAGGATCTGATGGTGGTCTTCTCCGCGATTGGCCAGGCCGCGGCCGTGGAGCCGTTCCTCGCGAGCGGTGTGCTGGGTGCTTGGCCGCTTGTCCGGCTCGGTGGGACGCGAGGGCACACGATGCTGGGCGAGGTGATCGCGGGAGAGCGGCTGTTGGCGCTCGCGCATGCCGAACGGGCCGCACGCTATGAAACGGCGCATGTGGAGACGCGGGCCGAGGTCGAGGGCGGATCCTGGCGGTTGACGGGCGCGAAATCCGTGGTGCTGAACGGCGATGCGGCGGACACCTTGATCGTCAGCGCGCGGGTCTCGGGCGCGGTGAACGACCAGCAGGGCATCGGGCTCTTCATCGTCGATCCCGGCGCGGCTGGGCTCATCCGGCGCGGCTATGGCACGGTCGAGGGCGGCCGGGCGGCGGAGATCACGCTCGAGGGCGTGGCGGCCGAGCCCCTGGGCGAACCCGGCACGGCCATCGCCGTGATCGAAGAGACGCTGGCGCGCGGGGCTGTGGCGCTCTCGGCCGAGGCGGTCGGGCTCATGGATGTCTGCAAGGAGACGACGCTCGATTATCTCAAGACCCGGACGCAGTTCGGCCGGCCCATCGGGCAGTTCCAAGTGCTGCAGCATCGCATGGTGGATCTCTATCTCGAGGTCGAACAGGCCCGCTCGGCCATGATGTTGGCCGCAGCCATGTTGGACGCGCCGCGCGCAGTGCGCGAGCGGGCGGTCTCGGGCGCGAAGAACCTGGCGGGGCGCGTGGGTCGGCTGGTGGCCGAGGAAGCGATCCAGATGCATGGCGGGATCGCCATGACCTGGGAGTATCCTCTGCCCCATTTCGCCAAGCGCCTGATCATGATCGACCATCTGCTCGGCGATACGGACTATCACGCCAGGCGCTTCATGGCCTTTAGTGCAGGCGAGACGACAGGCTCGGACGCCGGGATGGCGGGAGGCTGAGCCCTGCGCCATGACAGGCAGGGCGCCCTCTCGCGCAGGAGAGCATCTCAGCGCGACCCTATCCCCGCCTGGTTCGCCGGCCTCCGGTCGCGGTCGGGATGACCCCTCAAGGGCAGCGTTCGAACGGACCGGCCGCCGGTCGATGCCGACCAGGGAGCGCTTTTGCCCGGTGCCGGTGATCGCCCTCTGGGCGGTCGGTTCTGAGCGGTGGTGGCGCCACTCGACCACTTGGCGGCGATGCGCCATGGTCGCGCAAACGAGAGGACCGGCGCTGCGCCGGGGACGGAGGATCGCATGACGGCGCTTTGGCAGTATTCGGCGGAGGTCATTGCGGCCATGGTCACCTCGCGCACGGTCTCGGCGCGCGAAAGCGTGGCGAGCGCCATTGAACGGATGCAGACCGTCAACCCCGCGATCAATGCGGTCGTCGACGAGATGGCCGAGAGCGCCTTGGCCGAGGCGGGGGCGGTGGATGCCGCCGTGGCGGCGGGACGGGTGCTGCCGCTTGCCGGCGTGCCGGTGACGATCAAGGTCAATACGGATGTGGCGGGGCATGCCACGAACAATGGGCTGCGCGTTCAAGCCGATCTCATGGCGCCCTCGGACAGTCCTGTCACGCGGGCCCTGCGGGCGGCGGGTGCGGTGGTGATCGGGCGCACGAACACGCCGGCCTTCTCGATCCGCTGGTTCGCGCGCAACAGCCTCTATGGCGATACGCTGAACCCGCATGATCGGGGGCTGACGCCGGGGGGCTCCTCGGGAGGCGCCGGCGCGGCGGTGGCGGCCGGGATCGGGGCGATTGCGCAGGGGACGGATATTGCGGGCTCGGTGCGCTATCCGGCCTATGCCTGTGGGGTGCATGGGCTGCGGCCGAGCCTGGGGCGCATCGCAGCGGTCAATGCCTCGGCGCCGGATCGGAGCATGGGCGCGCAGATCACCGCAGTCTCGGGCCCGCTCGCGCGCAGCATCGCCGATCTACGTCTTGGGCTTGCCGCGATGGCCGCGCCCGATCCGCGGGATCCCTGGTGGATGCCGGTGCCCCTCGAGGGACATGCCCTGCCCGAGCGGGTGGCGCGGCGCGTCGGGCTCTGCTTCGCGCCTGATGGGACGCCGACGGCAGCGCCGGTACGGGCGGCTGTGGCGCGGGCGGCGGAGGTTCTCGCAGCGGCGGGCTATGTCGTCGAAGAGGTCACCCCGCCGGCGATGCGGCCCGCGGCGGCCGCGAATATGGCGCTTTGGATGAGCGAGTTTCGCGGCGCCAATCTGGAGAAGCTGGCGCGTGAGGCGGATCCGGATGCGCTGATCGTGGCCGAGCATCTGATGGCGATTGCCGGCGAGGCCGAGCATCAGGGCGATGCTTGGACAGCGCTGCAGCGTCGGGCGGGGATGGTCCGCGAGTGGCAGATCTTTCAGGAGGATTGGCCGCTCCTGCTTTGTCCCGTTTCGGGCGAGGGGCCCTTTGCGGCCCATAGGGATGTGGACGGCAGTCGGGATTTTGCCGAGCTCTATGAGGCGCAGTTGAGCCAGGTGGCGCTGCCGCTTTTGGGCTTGCCGGGGCTGACGGTGGCGACGGGGTCGCCTGGGGCACCCATGGGCGTGCAGCTGATCGGGCCGCGGTTCCGCGAGGATCTGTTGTTCGAGGCGGGCGCGGCGATCGAAGCGGCAGGGCCGCCGATTGCGCCTGTCGACCCCTTCGCCACCGGCTGAGCCGGCTCTTACGGGGCGCGCTGTCGACCGCCCGCGGCCCGGCCAGCAGCGCAGGCCGAGCGCGCCCGCCCGCCAGCCGCGCCCCCGGGGGCTGGAGATCGAGATCGGAGGCGCGATGGCGGCCAGATTGGTCATCGTGCAGGGGTTTATTGCGGCGGGTAAGACCACGCGCGCGCGGTGGCTGGGGCAGGAGACGGGGGCGCTGCATCTCGATACAGATGCCTATGGCGCGGAAGCGTTTTCCGAGGTGGCGCGGCGGTGGCAGCGCTCCGGGAGCACGGGGTCGTGAGTTTGCGTGCGGGGCGATCCGTGATCCTGGATTTCGGGTTTCGGACACGGGCATCGCGCGACGATGCCCGGCGGCGCGCGGCCGAGGGGGGGTGACGCTCGTCCCTCTGGTCGTCTCGGCGCCCGATGATCCGCTGAAAGCTCGGATGCGGGCGCGGTAAGGGACCGTGGCGGCGCGCAATCGTCGAGAGCTCGATGCTCTCAAAGCCTGCTACGCGCCACCGGACCCGGATGAGGAGGCCATCGTGGTGGAGGCTGGCTCCTGGGCGGGGCTTGTCGCGCGCATCCTCGACAGAGCTGAGCCCGATAGAGCGGCCCAGGGCGGTGGGTCCCGTCCTGGGCCGTCGTGAGTGTCCGGCGGCGCGCCTTAGGTGAGGCTGGCGCAGAAACGCTGGATGCGCTGGCAGGCGTCTTCGAGGGCGGCTTCCGAGGTCGCGTAGCTCGCGCGGAAGGCGGGCGCGGTGCCGAAGGCCGTGCCATGGACCACCGCCACGCCTTCGGCCTCGAGAAGCTCGGTCACGAAGTCTTCGTCCGTCGCGATCTCCTTGCCGGCGGTGGTGCTCTTGCCGATCAGGCCGCGGATCGAGGGGTAGACGTAGAAGGCGCCCTCCGGCACCGGGCATTCGAGGTCGGTTGCCTGGTTGAGCATGGAGACCACGAGATCCCGGCGCTTCTGAAACGCCTCGCGCGACATGGCGATGTAGTCCTGCGGCCCGTTGAGCGCCTCGACCGCCGCCCATTGGCTGATGGAGCAGGGGTTGGACGTCGATTGGGACTGGACCTTGCGCATGGCCGCGATCAGCGGCTCGGGGCCTGCGGCATAGCCGATGCGCCAGCCGGTCATGCTGTAGGC
>JBCCLX010000341.1:0-5147 GCA_039026635.1 Pseudomonadota bacterium | reverse complement strand
CCCGCGTTGCCAGCCGCCCCGATGGCGAGACTGGCCCTCAGACGCGCCAGGGTTGTCCCCTCCGCCCCCAGGGGCTGGCTCGCCACCGCAATCGCCCCCTCCACCGAGGCCGGAAACTGCGTGTCCGCTGTCTCGCCATGGGCCGCAACGACCACAATGCCCTGCTCGATCGCCGCCTCCACGAGCGCCTCGATCAGCGGATCCGGGGGTCCGCCGAGGCTGAGGTTGAGAACGTCCACATCGTTGAGGAGGGCGAAGTTCAGCGCGCGGGCCAGGGAGAAGCTGCTGCAGTACCCGTCGCCCCGGCCCCCTTCTTGCCAGCAGCCCCGCAGGCCCAGGATCTCGGCGCCAGGGGCCACACCGACCATGCCGCTTGCGTTCGCCCCATCCGCACCGATAACGCCGGCCACCGCGGTCCCATGCTCTTCGGGGTCCGTGGGAGACGACGGATCCGCGCTTTCAGCCGGCGCCTGCACGAAGTCGCGGGCCAATGCGATGCGATCCGCCAGATCGGGATGAGCCGTATCCAGACCTGAGTCGACGATCCCGATCCGCACACCGCGCCCCGTCGCCACCGCATGGGCCGGCAGCGCCTCGAGCGCCTTCAGGCCCGATTGCAGTTCGACCAGTTCGTCGCGATAGCTGATCGCCAGGGTCTCGAAGGTCTGCATGCGCTGCACCGTGCGCACCCGCCCATCGCTCGCCAAGGTCTGGATCACGGCGGCCGGATCCGCCTCGGGGCGCAGCACGAAGACCAGACAATGCACCTCGATCGACCGCAGCGGCCATTCGGCGACAAGCTCGATGGGATAGGCCGCCTCGAGCGCCTCGGAGAGCGCCGCAAGCCGGGCAGGCTCGGCCAGATCCACCGTCAGGACCAGATGCCGCGCATCCGCGATCCGGTCCGCGGCCACAAGGCGCCAAGGCGGCGCGTCAGCCACTGGCGCCGGGGCGCTGGCACAGGCGCCGAGGATCAGGAGAAGGCCCGTGATGAGAACTGTCGTGCGGCGGATCATGGCGCGTTCCTCACGGTGACAAAGACCACTTCGGGCCGGGCCGCGATGCCATCGGCCAGCGCTTCGAGATCCGCGCCATCGGGGGAGACGAGCGTATAGACCCCCGTTGGCGACGGCCCCTCGACTACAATGAGCCCGGCCTCACTGGCGAGGGCGGCGATGGCCTCCGGGCTTGCCTCGGGCCCGGCCTTGATCCGCAGATGGGCCCCGGCACGGGCCGCTTCGACCGCAGCATCGCTGGCGGCATTGCTGGCGGCATCGGGCGTCGTCAGGGTCTCAAAGGTCGTCTCGACCGGCGACGTCGGCAGGTTGACGGCGATCAGCACCGCAAGACCAGCCGCAATCGCGGCGGGCAGGATCAGCCTGCGCTGCCCTCGCCCTCCTTGAGAGCCCCCTGCCCGCCAGGCCCCGCGCCAACTCACGCGCCGATCCCCCAATCGGCGCGCGTCGCGATGCTCTGCCGGACGGCGCGGCGCCGGCGTGGCTTGCTCAGTCAAAAACGCCTCACCAAGCGGCGGCAACTCCCCCGCCGCCGCGCCATCGGAGGTCGCCCCCGCTCCTGCCTCACGCGCCAGCGTCTGAGCCAAACCGTCCCAGATCCGCTCCTGCGCGGCATCCGCCACATCGACCTCTGTAACCTCTCGGGCCAACCGCTGCTGCACGCGCAGCTCCGCCTGCAGCAGGGGCGAGCCCGCGATCCAGGCCTCGAGGGCCGCGCGCTCCTCCCCCTCCAGCGTGCCGTTCACGTACCAGGGCAGCAGCTCCCACGCTTCCTGATGGTCCATCAGCGTCTCCCCCCTCATACTCATCATGCCCATTATTGCCCGACCTCCTGAAGCTGCCCAGCAAGCAACCCTTTGAGACGGGCCCGGGCGTGGAACATGCGTGTCTTGACCGTACCCACGGGGCAGCCGGTGATCTCGGCGATCTCGGTCAGACGGTAGCCGTAGAAATACGTAAGCTCGACGGTTGCACGCTGATGCGGCGGCAAGCTGCGCAGAGCTGCCACGATATGCCGGCGCTGCATCAGTGTCTCTACCTCATCGGTGCCAGAGCGATCCGCCTCGATCTCGTCGTCGATCTCATCGTGGAGCTTCTCATGCGCGGTTTTCGAGAGCGCGCGCATGGCCACACGATAGGCGATGCCGAAGATCCAGGTGGAGGGGCGCGAGTCCCCGCGAAAGCCGCTGGCCCCGCGCCAGACCGCCAGCATTGTGTCGCTCACCACCTCCTCGGCCAGTTCTGGCCGGTCGGTGAGCCGCTGGGCAAAGCCGAAGAGGCGGCGATGGAAGCGCCGATGCAGCCGCTCGAAAGCGGCAAGATCTCCCGCACCGGTCGCCTCCAGCAGCGCAGCATCGCTCGTGTCTGTATCCGCTGCCGTCATCATCGTCCGAACCGTCAGGGTCATGGGGCCTTCCCACCATTCTGTGCCCAATAGGTGCCGACTAGGGGCGAAAGGGTTCTGGGAAGGCGATCACGCCGGTGTGATCGATTGCAACAATGCCAAACGCAAGAAGGGGTCGTCCGCTACGGACGACCCCTGGCGGCCCCTAAAGACCTGTCGCGCATGCCTCAGCCGAAGACCGTATCGAAGTCGTCGAGCACGAAGTTATCCGCCTCGAAGGTCGTGAGCGCGGCAATGGCGGCATCGTCGTTGATCGGATTGCCGCCCTCGTCCGTCAGGCCGCCAGCAGTGCCGATATTGGCGAGCTGCTGCAGACCGCCGTCCTCATCCACATGAAAGAGGCGGCTCACGTCGAGATTGACGTTGTAGTAGACGAAGAAGAAGGCGTCCTCGACCCCACCGTCGAGGATCGCGTTGCGCGCCTCGCCAGCATTGCGCCAAACGCCCTGGAGCACGAAGACATCGTTGTCGGTGTCGAGACCGACGAGGCCGGCGTCGACGTCATCATCCGCCGTGCGCGCGACGTTTTGGAAGCTGCCGGAGACGCCGAAGCTCTCGCTATCGAGGACGAAGACATCGCCTTCCGCGGCACTAAAGTCGATGGTGTCGCCCCCTTCGCCATCGGCATAGAGGAACTGGTCGGCGCCGGCGCCGCCGGTGACCTGATCCGCGCCCTCACCGCCGCGGAGCACGTCCGCATTGTCCCCCTGCGGCGCGAAGCCACCATTTGTGACGCCGCCATTGTCCCCGCCGATCAGGGTGTCGTCGCCCGCACCGCCGAAGAGACGGTCGTTGCCGCCCTGCCCGTTCAGCACATTCGCGCCGTCATCGCCCAAGAGATCGTCGCCGGCGACAACGCTGCCGGTCACGTTCTCGATGTTCGCGATGCGGTTCGTCCCGCTGCTGCCGTCGATAAAGGTCGAGATGCCGGCCTCAAGGTCCGTCTTGCTGCCCGTCGGAAAGCCATTGAGGAGGAGGGTATCGATGCCCGAGCCCCCATCGACGAAATCATCGCCCGCAAAGGGGTGCAGCCGATCATCGCCCGCACCGCCGAGAAGGACGTTGTTCTGGGCGTTGCCGAAGATCGTGTCGTTACCGCTGCCGCCGATGACGTTCTCGAAATCGGTGATCGGCGTGACCTGCTCGCCGATGGTGACCGATCCGTCTTCAGTCAGCCCCCCGCCGGTACGCGGCGCGAGCGTGCCTTGGTTGCCGGTATCGAGGTCGACACGCACGGCCTCGGTCTCACCTGATAGGTCCAGCGTATCGCCCTGGCGCAGATCGCTCTCATCGCGGGCGATGCGAAAGTCGGCGGTGTCGGCACCGCCGTTCTCGGCCTCACCGTCGAAAACAATGGTTTGGTTGCCGGCACCGAGACGCTCGGCAAGCCGCTCGAAGAGAAATTCGAGCCGCGCAAAAACGGCGGCGAAGAAAGGAAAGGACATCGTCAGCTCCCGTGCTGTCTGGTGTCATGTCGCTCCATGAACGGGAGCCGGCTGCGCCGATCTCACCGTCATGCTGGCTGAGTGCGGGTGCGCGGCGCCGGGGTTCTGCACGAAGAGTTGAGGGGAACCGAATGAACCCGGACGGATGGGAGGGCCACGCAAACGAAAGCGCGCGCCCGGGCTCGGCGCGCGCTGATAGGCCAGTCCCGAGTGATGCCTTGGCTTACTCGGCGGCGATGTAGCGGCGGAGCGGCACGGTGCTGTCTGTCGTCCCCTCGCTCTCCGCATCGAGGAAGGCAATGGCCGCGGTTTCATGCTCCGTGAGAAGCGCGAGGGCCGGACGGTCGCCCGGCGGCGCCATAGCTTCCAAGCGCTCGAAATCGTCGATGTAGCCGGGATAGGTGCGGCGCATCTCGGCGAGCAGCAGCTCCCAATCGCCGGTCTCCGCCGCCGCATGTCCCTGGCCGATGGCGATCAGGGCGGCGCGGTTCCGGGGCTTCAGCCCATGGCGTTCGATCAAGGGGCGGACATAGGCGGCCGCCCGGCGCTCCACCTCGGCCAGAAGCCGCATCTTCTCCTTCTGCGCGGGTAGGTCGAAGCGCTCGGCCATCGCCTCGAAATACGCCTCCCCCATGATCTCCTCCTCGTAATAGAGCTGGAGCGTGTCGAGGTAAGCAGGGGTCGCGGCCGCGAGCAGCGCGACCCGCTCATGGCGCAACGGCTCATCGCGGTCGACAACTGAATCGGTCTCGCGCGCATAGCGATGCCCGGCATGGACGGCCTGCGCCACGATCCCCGGCGCCTCGCAATCCCCGATGCGCGTGAGGGTGAAGGGCAGCCCTGCCTTTTCCTCCTGTGCCAGCAACGCATCGTAGAGCTCGCTGTGCGGCGCACGGGCGGTGACGGGCACAAGGGCCGTGCAGGCGATCCGGCGATCCGGCCCGCCATAGGCGCAGGTCAGCGTCGCAGCGGTGCCATCGAACGACGTCACCGTATGGCTCGTGATCAGCTCGACACCGAGCGCGATCAGGCGCCGGCGCGTGCGTGTGCCCTCGGCCGTGTTGCCCCCCCAATGGGCGACACTGTCGTCCTCGCTCACGAAGGTAACGGGCAGGCCCGCCTTGCGCAGCTTCTCCGCGATCACGGGGGCCATGTAGTAGCCCTGCTGGTCGAAGATCACGACCGGGCCCTCGGGCAACTGCCCGTCCATGATCGCATCCGGCGTGTAGACCGCGTCCTCGGCCTCTGCTGTGGCGATGGGCACATAAACGGCGCCGTCGT